>NZ_JAVAXX010000024.1:0-46076 GCF_042709275.1 Bacillus sp. LR_5
TTCCATCATACACACCCCTTTATATCTCATTATACGATATAACTGACTACTACGACATTATTTTCTAAAACTTTACTCATTTATTACAGGAACTTTTTCACAATAAAAAAGCACCCAATTCCCATTGGATGCTTACCGTCTTAATGTCTTTTTTCAAATTTATGCTGATGAGGATGGGGCTTTGGAACAAAGCCGTTTTGTTTCATCATTTCAAAGTGTTTGTCCATGTGATTTTTGATGTGTTCTCCTCTTTCTTTAGGCAGGACACCGTATTGCACATACTTTGAGATTACGTCTTTGCGCTTTTTTAATATGTCTGCTTCCAGCTGTTCAATTTCTTTCTTTTGCTGATCTGTCAGTGTGACATTTGCGGGAGGCTGCTGCTGTTTTTCAGCGGCTTCAGCTGTGCCGGTCAGAGATATGACAGCTGCGGTTATGAACATTGTGATGATATTGATTTTTATCCGTTTCATCCAATTTATTCCTCCAATCCTATTTTTCATATGTTTTGCTGCATTGCATTTTTTATACATGCAAAAGAAAAAGAGCGAACCATTATTCGCTCTTTCTGATCTGTTCATCAGTATAAAGTTCTTCTTCACCCAGGGGCGCGTAAGTGACATACGTTCCCGCGATTAAATCATGCAGTGTCCGTTTGTCTTCTCGGACGCCGATCAGAATCAGGCTGGCGATCAAGCCGAGTCCGAAAGTTATGCCGTAAACCAGACCCGCAACAATAACCCGCAAAAACATCGTTAACAGGCTGACCTGTGATCCGTCTTTTTTTACGATTCTGATACCGCAGATTCTTTTTCCGATAAGGTAGCCGTTCCAAAACCAGGCAGCAAAAGATGCACCGAGACAATCATGTAATCCAGCAATGAAGCTCCTAATCTAATCCGGAATCCGGCTGGTTTGTAAATATTCATTTGACTCCCCCATATGTCTTCAATATGACTTTGATGTTTCCATCTTCTTTCTTATCGAATATATCATATGCCTTAGGGCCATCAGCAAGACTTAATTTATGCAAAAGATCGATTTCATGCTTCTTGACCATTTCATACAGCATTGGCATTAGATGAATAACGAGTGCCCGGCCCACTGGTGTAATGGCATCCTGGATCTGGGATCAGCTCAACATGCTCTTTTCCTTGATATGTCAGTGCTTTCATCCTTGGACAACTCCTTTATTGTCACTGGTTCCCTGTACATCCGCTTTTAAACGCTCACACGCTTTTGTATACACAATTCGAACTTTTTGAAAACGTCATCAACATATTGCAACCCCTTATGTTCAGTGCTATCTTTTTAGTTGATTAACAGATTGGGGGAAACATAGGTGAAATCATTCATGCAATCCAAAGCCGTTATATTCAGTTTCACAATGGCTTTCTTTCTTATATTGGCAGCCTGTTCCGGCAAAAATGAAGCCGATTCCAAGGATACAGGCTGGGAGCAGATCAAAGACAAAGGGAAAATTGTTGTCGCTACATCAGGCACGCTTTATCCCACTTCTTATCACGATACCGATTCTGGTTCCGATAAGCTGACGGGCTATGAGGTTGAAGTCGTTCGTGAAGCGGCAAAACGCCTGGGTCTGAAGGTTGAGTTCAAGGAGATGGGCATTGACGGAATGCTGACAGCGGTGAACAGCGGCCAGGTTGACGCAGCCGCAAATGACATCGATGTGACGAAGGACCGCGAGAAGAAGTTCGCGTTTTCCACTCCATATAAATATTCATACGGCACGGCAATCGTCCGAAAAGACGATTTATCAGGGATTAAAACGCTTAAGGATTTAAAAGGGAAGAAGGCCGCTGGCGCAGCTACGACAGTCTACATGGATGTAGCGAGAAAATACGGCGCTCAAGAAGTGATTTATGATAATGCGACCAATGAGCAGTATTTAAAAGATGTCGCCAACGGACGCACTGATGTCATTTTAAACGACTATTACCTGCAGACACTTGCGCTCGCAGCATTCCCGGATCTTAACATTACGATCCATCCTGACATCAAGTACATGCCGAACAAACAGGCGCTTGTCATGAAAAAAAGCAATGCAGCACTTCAGAAAAAGATGAACGAAACATTGAAAGAAATGAGCAAGGATGGCACTTTGACAAAGCTGTCGAAACAATTCTTCAATAAAGCAGATGTATCAAAGAAACTGGATGTCGACGTTCAGGACGTTGATTTGTAATCGGACGCCATGATAAATACCATTCAGTGGGAATATATTTTCAACACAAAGCTGGCCATTGAATCGTTCCCTTATGTCATAAAAGGCATTGGATATACGCTGCTCATCTCTTTTGTGAGCATGTTTGCGGGAACGGTGATCGGCCTGTTCATATCACTCGCCAGAATGTCTCAGCTTGCCTTGTTAAGGTGGCCGGCGAAGCTCTATATCTCATTTATGCGAGGCGTTCCGATTTTAGTGATCTTGTTTATCCTTTATTTCGGATTTCCTTATATCGGCATTGAATTTTCCGCTGTCACAGCCGCTTTAATTGGCTTTAGTCTTAACAGCGCCGCCTACATTGCAGAAATTAACCGTTCAGCCATTTCATCCGTTGAAAAAGGACAGTGGGAAGCCGCATCCTCTCTCGGCCTTTCCTATTGGCAGACGATGAGGGGTATCATTTTGCCGCAATCGATCCGTATTGCGCTGCCTCCGCTTGCCAATGTATTGCTCGACTTAATCAAAGCGTCCTCTCTCGCTGCAATGATTACAGTGCCGGAATTGCTCCAGCATGCGAAAATCATCGGCGGCAGAGAGTTTGATTACATGACCATGTATATTCTGACCGCTCTCATTTATTGGGCCATCTGCTCAGCAGCGGCAGCTTTTCAGAATATCCTTGAGAAAAAATACGCTCATTATGTTTAAACAAACGTTTTATTAAAAAAGCCGCTCCTCAGGAGACGGCCTTTTTCTATTGATTCAGCTTCCACTTGAACGGGTCCTCAAACAGCGACCAGTCGGAATCAAATTCGTACTCAGTCAGCAGGCATTGATCAAGCTCTTTCGTGATCGCTTCTTCATCCAAATCTGTTCCGATAAACACAAGCTGCGTCAAGCGGTCGCCGAATTCCGGATCCCAGTCCTCCAAAATTTCGGGCTCCTGCTGTTTGACTTGCTCCTGCTCAAGCTTTGGCAACGCCGCCACCCAATACGATACTGGCTCAAGCGTAACCGACGGTCCTGCTTGCGACATCAGCAAAGCGAGATTGTTATGCGAGGCGCACCAGACGATTCCTTTGGCACGAACCACGTTCTTTGGCATTTGATCCATCCAGCGATAAAACCGTGTAGAATGAAACGGCAAACGTCTTTTATACACAAATGAAGAGATGCCGTATTCTTCTGTTTCTGGGGTGTGTTCCGCATGGCCTGCTGTCAGCTCTTGAATCCAGCCTGCTGACCCGCTCGCTTCCTCGAAGTTAAATAACCCTGTATGCAAAATCTCCTGCGGTTTTACATTTCCTTTGACGGAACGAATGAATTTGGCTCTTGGCTGCAGTGTGCGAAGCACTTTTTCAAGCTGTTCGAGCTCTTGCTCACTGACCAGGTCACATTTATTCAAGATCAAAACATCACAAAACTCTATTTGATCGATCAAGAGGTCGGCAATGTCTCTTTCATCCTCTTCCCCCAGCGCTTCTTTGCGATCCAGAAGGCTATCGCCTGACTGATAATCATGCCAAAAACGGTTGGCATCAACCACTGTCACCATCGTATCCAGCTGACAGAATTTTGTAAGGTCGATCCCCATCTCTTCATCGATATAAGAAAAAGTCTGAGCCACCGGGATCGGTTCACTAATTCCTGTCGATTCAATCACGATATAATCAAACCGCCCGTCTTTTGCCAGCTTCTCGACTTCAATTAATAAGTCTTCGCGAAGCGTACAGCAAATGCAGCCGTTTGACATTTCCACAAGCTTTTCATCTGTTCTGGAAAGGCCTCCTTCCTGCTTAACCAAGCCTGCGTCAATGTTCACCTCACTCATATCGTTGACGATGACCGCTATTTTTAAGCCTTCACGATTTTGCAGAATGCTGTTCAGCAATGTTGTTTTTCCAGCGCCAAGATAACCGCTCAGTACGGTAACCGGAATTTTTTTCATACTAATGTCCTCCCTTATAAAATAGAATCATTACGATTTAATTCGTATGCTTCGCCGTATAGGCAATGGTGTAAGCAGCTTTTCGTGCTCCGGAAATATTTCTCGCTGTCGGCCCGATTTCTAATTCAGCAAAGGCTCCCATCACATATAAGCCTTTTCCCCATTGCAAATCCTTGCCAACAATCGGAAAACCGCAGCCTGCATAAGGCAATTGCTCCGCTTGCGCTGCTCTCTGTACCCAATCGAACCGGCTGATGTCCGAGGTAAAACCTGTTGCCAATGCGACACGCTCGTATTCGTATCGCGATTCGCTGGTTTTACAGTGTATCTGTATCTTGCCGTCATCTGTTTTTTGGCAAGAATCAATTTCATCCTGAATGACTTTTATTCTGCCCTCCTCCTTATAGACAGCAAGTGTTCTTGAAATGTCCTTTGGAAAAGAGCCACGATGTCTGGCGCTTGTAATCCATTGCCTTCGCTTTTGATAGTCAGACGTTTTACTGAATGCTTTCATATATTTCGGACCAAGCCATCCTGGATCACTATCGAAGTCATAGATCCGGAACGGATGCCTCACCAGCATCGTCACATCATGGCCGTCATCTGCGAGCTTTATGGCGTAATGAGCCGCCGTTATCCCTCCGCCCACAACTGCCATTTGCACACTTTCATTGCTTACATCGTGCACCTCTCTGTCAAACACATGATAAATGCCGTCATTCTGATATGGTTTTGTCCACTCCGGCCAAGAAGGCTGATGAGAAAAACTCATGGCTAAAACCACTCGTTCCCCCGTGAGAGTTCCAGCGGTATCTGTCTCCGCTTCCCACAACCCGTTTTTCCTTCTCAAATTTGTCACCATGCCTGTTTTCCATGCTTGATCAATATGTATCTCATTCAGCACAGTCTCGCAGTGCTGATTGAAGAGCGACAGCGAGGGCCTCTTATATCTTCCAAAGAATACTTCCGGCCATTGGCTTTTATCCGCATACGTTTGCAGGCTGAACGGCTCTGTGTCTACATGATGAACCGATGGAGAGCGCAAGTATTTCATCTGAATGCGGCTTGTGTTTCGTTTCCAGCATTCAAGAGGCCGTTCATGGGGATCAATGACAGCAAGATCCTCAATCGATGCCCTTCCGCTTTTCACCAGATGCACAGCCAAGGTTGTGCCTTGGATGCCGCCGCCAATGATCAGCCATTTATACATGGGAGAATCTCCTCTCTACAAAACGTAATTATTACGATTTAAATCGTATGGCTTTTTTTCCTTTTTGTCAACCGCTTTCCATTCAAGCGATCACAACTTTTGTATGTTCAGGGATGTTTTCATATATCCATTTCGCATCTGGGATGGCCAGCCTGATACATCCATGAGATGCCTTCACCCCTAGTTTTTTCGCTTCTTTTTCGATGACTTTTTTATCCTTTGTCATCGGCACACTGTGAAATAGAAATTCGCCATGGTTTTTCCATGAGACCCAGTATTCCGCACCTTCCTGATATCCTTCGGAGAAAAACCATTCTCCCCGTTCAGGCTCTATATAAAAGGTGCCCTTTGGCGTAGCATCATCTTTTGTTTGATCCAGTCCTGACGAGACAATCATTGTATATAAGGTTTTACTTCCTTCTTTGATGTAAGCCTTCTGGTCTTTCACGTCTACATCAATCCAGACATGTTTCTGCTTGATATTCGGGTATTCACCGCCTGATGGTTTGGTCCAATCGATGCTAGTTTTTTCTGTCTTTTGGTCGGACGTTACGTGCTCTGCTGTTTTCTTTGTATCAGCGCTTGCGTGTTCTTCCGCATGATCAGAGCAGGCTGACAGCAGGCTGGCCGGCACAAGAACAGCAACAAATAATAATAAGAGTTTCATATTCTATCCTCCTGTTTCGAAAAACGCAGCTTCGCATAGGCATCGTGGAGATGGATTGATTCTTCATTGCGGCATTCAATCTCAAAGGCTGACACCCATTCAAGCTCATACAAATCCGCGGCAATCAGCCGGGCGAGATCCTCAACAAATCTCGGATTCTCATATGCTGTTTCCGTCACGGCTTTTTCATCCGGGCGCTTAAGAACCGGATGCAGTCTCGCAGAAGCATTTGATTCTGCGGCGTCAAGCAAATCAGCTTTAAAATCGCTTGGAAGCGATACTGCCGGATGAATATCAGCCCAAATGCTGACCGTCCCCCTCTGATTATGAGCGCTGTATTCACTGATTTCCTTGGAGCAAGGGCACAGGGTCGTTACTTTCGCTGAGATGCCGGCACGCTGTTCAAACGGCTGATCTTCGCGATGGGTGACAGACATCAATATGTCAGCATGCATCAAACCCGCTTTCTCAAGCTTCGGACTTTTCCGTTCGAAAAACCATGGAAACCGCACTTCGACTGAAGCTGATGACTGGTCCATGTTTTCTGCAAGCTCTTTCGTAAATTGCTGTAGAGAGGAAAATGAGAGAATCCAGCCGTTTTGATGATAGATTTGGAGCAGCTCTGTTAACCGGCTCATATTAATCCCCTTCTGATTCCTCCGCAAATCACAAGTCATTGTAAAGTTCGCAGTCGTTGTTTGCTCAGCAGGCGTCATGGCAGAAGTGATTGTGACCGGATGGGACACATTAGCGACACCTACATGCTGAATGTCAAAAAAATAATCCTTCCTGATATTTTGCAGATCCTTCATTTTCTCTTTTTCTACAGGTTTCTCGCCTTTTATCGGACTGACCGACCCAAAGTATTGAAGACGTTCCGGTTTTCCCGGAAGCGGCATTTGTTGATTCAATCAGAAAACTCCTCTCATTAACAAATCGTAATAATTACTATTTATTTTGATGGGTTCACTGATTAAAATCAAGAGAAAATAAAAAAGACACGCACAAATGCGTGTCCGTCAAAACCTAAATATCAGCGGGGCTGCTTTCCGCGCTCCAGCTTTTTCTCCAGTAATAGCCTGCGGCAAGCACGAGCGCAAACGCCAGCAGCGCGATACAGGAAAACGTGATAAAACCGATAGCATATGTGCCTGTCATCTGTTTTAGCGATCCTAAGATGTTCGGCAGGAAAAATCCTCCTATGCCGCCGGCCGCGCCGACGATTCCCGTCACCATGCCGATTTCTTTGCGGAAGCGCTGCGGTACGAGCTGGAATACGGCTCCGTTGCCCATTCCGAGCCCCATCATTCCGACAAACAAAAGAACGATGACCATTGAGAGAGACGGCAGGCTGCTGACCCCAGCCATACACAGGGCCACGATGACAAACAATACAGAAAGCACTTTTGTGCCGCCGACACGATCGGAAATCCAGCCCCCGACAGGCCGGAAAAAGCTTCCCGCCGCCACACATAATGTAACGAAATCGCCCGCGTGAATTTTTGACAGCTGGTATTGATCGACAAAGAAAATAGATAAAAAGCTTGATAGCCCGACAAATCCCCCGAATGTGACACTGTACAGCAGGCAGAAAAACCATGTTTCCTTTTGCCCGAACACATGCAGATAGCTTTTGAGCGGCTGCGGCGCCGGCTGTGCAGGGGAATCCTTTGCCATGGACACAAAAAGAATAAAGACGATCAGCAAAGGAATAAGCGCAATTCCCATAACAATGTGCCAGCCGAACTGCTCTGCAAGACGCGGGCCAAACAGGGTTGCAAACAAAGTGCCGCTGTTCCCCGCGCCGGCGATCCCCATCGCAAGCCCCTGCAAATGAGGCGGATACCACCGGCTTGCCATAGGCAGCGCAACGGCAAAGCTTGCCCCCGCCACGCCAAGCAGAATCCCGATGGCATACAGCTCAGGCAGCGAGCGGCCGCCAAATGTCCCCCACAGCAGCGGAATCATTGTCACCAGCATCCCGATCATTGCCGTTTTTTTCGGTCCGATTCTGTCCGTTAAAACACCTAAAATGATACGAAACACAGATCCTGATAAAATCGGCACAGCCACGATAAGCCCTTTCTCAAATGGGGACAGGCCAAAATCCTGAGAAATATAAACACCCAGCGCCCCAAGCATAACCCATATCATAAAACTCACATCAAAGTATAAAAAGGAACAGAGCAAAGTGAGTGGATGACCGCTAGTTTTCAGTTCCGACAGCTTCATAAGATTCCCCTTTCTTGACCCTTAATTATTTTAAATTTTCTGAATCAAGAATATATGACCATTTTTTTCTGGAAAAGACATGTGTAAGTTTTTGTGACACGTTTAATGCGTTAACAATGCATTGTGACATAATTTTTAATAGGAGAATCAAAGGAGGTCTGGCACATGAAGAAACAAAGATTGGTGTTAGCAGGGAACGGCATGGCCGGAATCCACTGTATTGAAGAAGTTTTAAAGCTGAATCGCCAAATGTTCGAAATTGTCATTTTCGGAAGCGAACCGCATCCCAACTATAATCGCATTCTCTTATCCTCTGTATTGCAGGGTGAGGCGTCACTCGATGACATTACACTGAACAACAAGGATTGGTACGACAAGCACGGGATTACGCTTTACACAGGCGAAACGGTTGTTCACATTGATACAGTTCAGCAGCGGGTTATCACGGACCGGAAACGCACCCATTCTTATGACAAATTAATAGTGGCAACAGGCTCCTCCCCTCATATTCTCCCCATCCCCGGGGCGGACAAAGAAGGCGTCTACGGATTTCGAACAATAGAAGACTGCCAAGCGTTGATGAGCATGGCCAAACACTATCAAAAGGCAGCGGTGATCGGAGCCGGCTTATTAGGACTGGAAGCAGCAGTCGGTTTACAGCATCTCGGCATGGATGTCAGCGTCATTCATCACTCTGCCGGCATTATGCAAAAACAGCTGGATCAAACGGCGTCGAGGCTGCTGCAGACAGAGCTGGAACGGAAAGGCTTAACCTTTCTTTTGGAAAAAGACACCGTATCCATTTCTGGCACCTCGCGGGCAGACGGCATCTGTTTTAAAGACGGCTCTTCATTGAAAGCTGACTTGATTGTGATGGCGGCTGGCGTGAGGCCGAATATTCAATTGGCTGTGTCAGCCGGAATCGCAGTGAACCGCGGGATCATCGTGAATGACTACATGCAGACGAGTGAACCGAATGTGTATGCCGTCGGCGAATGCGCCGAGCATAACGGAACGTTGTATGGTTTGGCAGCCCCGCTTTATGAACAGGGAAAAGCTCTCGCCAAACATATTTGCGGTGCTCCATGTGAGGGGTATCAAGGGTCAGCACCATCTGCAGCTTTAAAAATAGCTGGAATTGATGTGTGGTCAGCTGGAAAGGTTCACGAAGATGAACGCACGACGAGTATTAAAATCTACGATGAACAAACAGGCATTTATAAAAAAGCACTCTTTGAGGATGACAAACTGGCCGGCGCTATTTTATTCGGAGATACACGTGACAAGCAGCGGTTTCTCGACAGCCTGCTCAAACAAAGAGACATCTCCATTGTCAAAAAACAGATCATCGAACCCGAGAATACCGGCACTTTATTTGATTCCATGTCTTCCAGTGAAACGATTTGCCAATGCAACTCAGTGACGAAAGGCGCGATTGAAGAAGCGGTACACACGAAAGGCCTAACAACTGTTGAGGAAGTGAAGCACTGCACCAAAGCATCCGGTTCCTGCGGAGGATGCAAGCCGCTCGTTAAAGACCTTTTGAGGCACATGACCAGCAGCGAATATACAGAGCCCGCCGTCACTCCTTCGTTTTGCGGCTGTACTGATTTTACAGAAGACGACATCATTGCCGAGCTTCAGCGCAGGCCATTCACTAATCCGGGAGAAGCGATGAGCCAGCTTGGCTGGAAAACGAATAATGGATGCCGCAAATGTGTTCCGGCGATTCAATACTACCTGGAAATGCTTCATCCCGGTTTTGTTCAGCCTGAATCAGCTGCCGAAGATACATACATCCTGATTCCACAAATGTACGGCGGGCGAACGAATGCGGAGCAGCTAAGAAACATCGCCAATATCATCGAGGCGTACAGCATCTCCGACGTATCCATCACTCACGGCCAAAGACTGAAGCTTTCCGGGATCAAACCCGCGGATCTCCCAAACATCAAAAAAGACCTGAAAATGCCCGTACGCTCAAACGAACACCACCGCACGCTGCAAAGTGTCAAAGCATGTACATGCGGACAAAACCGATCGATTCAACAGCTGGCAGCCCAGATCGAGAGACATCTTGAGATGCTTTCCATGCCCGCTTATATTTCTATCAGCTTATCATGTGAAACAGACTGCACCGATGCCGCCATACAAGATGTCGGCGCGATTCGAACGCAAGCTGGCTGGGACATTTACATCGGCGGCGTCCGGGGAACTCATGCCCGTTCCGGAGCTCTGTTTTGCGTTACTGACAACGCAGACAGCACTGCCAGCATGATCAAAGGACTGATCCAGTATTACCGTGAAACGGCTCATTACTTAGAAGCCGTTCATCAGTGGATGGACCGTCTCGGGATCGTGCATATCAGAGAAGTGCTATTTGAAGAGGAGCTTAAGACACAGCTGCTGGAAAGCCTCCAAACAGACCTGTCACTGATTCAAAACCCGCCTGTACAGGCTGGCGCACATAAGAAAGGATGAGGCATTTTGACTGAACGACTGCTTAGATATTTCCGTGATAAACAGCAAGACATCCAATCAGAAAAAACGTATGACACCCAATGCCCGTTTTGCAGCATGCAGTGCAAAATGCAGCTTGTGGAACAAACCATCGTCACACGGAAAAAGTACACAGCGATCGGGATTGATAATCCTACGACACAGGGCCGATTATGCATGAAGGGCATGAACGCCCACCAGCATGCCCTGAACTCCTCCCGCATCACCCGGCCGCTGCTGAAGAAAAACGGTGAATTTATGCCTGTTTCCTGGGAAGAAGCACTGAATCATATCAAAGACCAAGTGACTATGATTCAACAAGAACACGGCCATGACGCCATGGCTGTATACGGAAGCGCCTCGATTACGAATGAAGAGGCATATTTGTTAGGAAAATTCGCGCGGGTGGGCTTACAGACAAAATACATCGACTACAACGGGAGACTTTGTATGTCCGCCGCAGCAACCGCAGCCAACCAAACATTCGGCGCGGACAGAGGCTTAACGAATCCCTTATCAGACATTCCCCACACCCGTGTGATCATTCTGGCCGGCACCAATATTGCGGAATGCCAGCCTACGATTATGCCGTATTTTGAAAAAGCGAAAGAAAACGGTGCTTACATCATTGCCATTGATCCGCGCGAAACAGCGACAACGAAAATCGCCGACCTTCATCTGAAAATCAAACCCGGCACAGACGCCGCCCTTGCCAACGCTCTCGTCAAAATCATGATCGACGAACAGCTCGTAAACGAAGATTTCATTCGATCACGAACAAATGGATTCGAAGAGCTGAAACAGCATACTGACGCGTTGAGCCTGAATGATATCTCCGAACAGACGAGTGTTCCGCTGGCGCACATGCGAAAAGCCGCTGTGAAGTTTGCCAAGGAAACATCCGGCATGCTGTTTACAGCCCGCGGGATTGAACAGCAAACCGATGGAACAGCGGCTGTGAAAGGCTTCTTAAACATGGTGCTCATCACAGGAAAAATCGGCAAACCTTACTCGGGCTATGGGGCGATCACCGGACAAGGCAACGGGCAAGGCGCCAGAGAGCACGGCCAAAAAGCCGATCAGCTCCCGGGCTACCGTTCTATTGAAAATGAAGAACATCGGTCGCATATTGCGAAAGTGTGGGGAATCCATCAGGATGATTTGCCGCGAAAAGGTGTCTCAGCTTATGAAATGATGGAAAAAATCAATGACGGTGACATCAAAGGGCTGTTCCTCATGTGCTCAAATCCCGCTGTCTCCAGCCCAAATGCAAATCTCGTGAAAAAAGCTCTGAGGAAACTGACATTCTTTGTCGCGATCGATTTGTTTATTTCTGAGACTGCGAAATACGCTGATGTGATTTTGCCCGCCTCCTCTTATTTAGAAGATGAGGGCACCATGACAAATGTCGAAGGCCGCGTGACATTAAGAGAAGCAAGCAGGCCGTGTCCCGGTGAAGCAAAGCATGATTGGCAGATCATTTGTGAGATCGCATCCGCTCTCGGGAAGGGCCGTTATTTTTCTTACACGTCAGCAGAGGATATTTTTAATGAATTGAGAGAAGCAAGCCGAGGCGGGATTGCTGATTATTCAGGCATCACATACGACAGGCTCAGACATGAAGGCGGCATTCACTGGCCGTGTCCAGAACCTAATCATCCCGGAACCGGGCGCTTGTTTACAGACTCATTTGCACATCCGGATCAAAAAGCAGCATTAAGTGTGATCCCAAACGAACCGGCTGTTCCAAAAGAGAAGCCGACAGCCGATTATCCGCTGTATTTAACGACAGGCCGAGTCATGTCTCATTACTTAACAGGCGTCCAAACGAGAAAAAGCGCCGCCCTTACCGCGAGACACTTTGAATCTTTTATGGAAATCCACCCGCAAACAGCGGCGTCCTTCCATATTGAAGACCGTGTTCTCGTAAAAATAGAATCGCCGCGGGGAAGCATCACCGTCCGCAGCAAATTATCAGAACAAATCAGAAAAGACACCGTTTTTGTTCCCATCCACTGGGCAGATGCTCAAAATGTGAATGATTTAATCAGCGAAGCCTTAGATCCAGCCTGCAAAATGCCCGGTTTTAAGGTATGCGCCGTCCGAATCAGGCCTATTTAAATTTTTCATAAAATTTTTAGAACTTTTCGTATATTTTGTTACATTTTATAACATGTATCTTAAATATTCCTTTTTGCTGTGCTACGCTGGAAAAAACATTGATAAGGAGCGGATCATCTGATGGGAAAAAAACAGCTAGTTCTTGTTGGAAATGGAATGGCCGGGGTAAGGGCCATTGAAGAGATACTGAGTGTTGCAAAAGACGAGTTTCAGATCACAATTTTCGGTGCCGAACCGCATCCCAACTACAACCGAATCCTTTTGTCAAAAGTGCTTCAAGGCGATACAGATATTAAAGATATTACGTTAAACGATTGGGACTGGTACGAAGAAAACCATATTCAATTATATACAAATGAAACAGTTATTAAAGTGGACACCGAAAACAAAACCGTCATCACAGATGCAGACAGAATACAGCCTTATGATGAACTGATCCTGGCTACGGGTTCTGTCCCTTTTATCCTGCCGATTCCGGGCGCAGACAAAAAAGGCGTCACAGCTTTCCGGGACATAAAAGATACAGACACGATGCTTGCCGCGTCAAAACAATATAAAAAAGCAGCCGTCATCGGCGGAGGCCTGCTTGGTTTGGAAGCCGCACGCGGACTGTTGAATCTCGGCATGGACGTGTCCGTCATCCACCTCGCCCCATTCCTGATGGAACGCCAGCTTGATGCAACGGCAGGACGCCTGCTGCAAAACGAGTTAGAAAAACAAGGAATGACCTTTTTACTTGAAAAGCAAACCGAAGAAATTGTCGGTGATGACCGCGTCGAAGGCGTCCGCTTCAAAGACGGAACAAGTATTGAAGCTGATTTAGTCGTCATGGCTGTCGGCATCCGCCCGAATACACAGCTTGGCGCAGAAAGCGGCATTCCGGTCAACCGCGGAATCATTGTCAACGATTATATGCAAACTGAAATCCCGCACATTTATGCGGTCGGCGAATGCGCTGAGCACCGCGGAATCGCATACGGGCTCGTGGCGCCGCTCTATGAACAGGCAAAAGTGCTGGCGAAGCATATTTGCGGCATCGAAACAAAACCGTATGAAGGCTCCATTCTCTCCACTCAGTTAAAAGTATCAGGCGTCGAGGTCTTCTCTGCCGGTGACTTTAACGAATCAGATGAGAAAAAAGCGGTTAAGGTTTTCGATGAACAGGACGGCATCTATAAAAAAATCGTCCTGAGAGGCAATCAAATTGTCGGTGCTGTTTTATTCGGCGACAGCAGCGAGGGCAATCGCCTGTTTTCTATGATTCAAAAAGAAGCCGATATCACTGAAACCTCTAAAATATCAATCTTACAGCCTCTCAACCAAGAAGCAGGCACAAGCATTACCGCAGCGATGAGCGACGATGAAATCATCTGCGGCTGTAACGGCGTGTCAAAAGGTATGATTATTCAAGCCATACAGGAAAAAGGCTGCTCGTCAACAGACGAGATCAAAGCATGCACCGGTGCATCCCGCTCATGCGGAGGCTGTAAGCCGCTCGTAGAAGAAATCCTCCAGCATACGCTCGGATCAGACTTTGATGCTTCAGCGCAAAAAGAAGCGATTTGCGGCTGTACCACATTGTCGAGAGATGAAGTCGTAGAAGAAATCAAAGCCAAAGGGCTGTCACATACAAGAGAAATCATGAACGTGCTCGGCTGGAAAACGCCAGAAGGCTGTTCAAAATGCCGACCGGCCCTGAACTACTACTTAGGCATGATCAATCCAACCAAATACGAGGATGACCGGACATCCCGCTTTGTTAACGAACGAATGCACGCCAATATTCAAAAAGACGGAACATATTCAGTCGTGCCTCGGATGTACGGAGGCGTGACCAACTCCACAGATTTGCGCAAGATCGCAGATGTCGTCGACAAATATGAGATCCCGCTCGTGAAAATGACTGGCGGTCAGCGAATTGATCTCATCGGCGTGAAAAAAGAAGACCTTCCGAAGGTATGGGAAGATCTTGATATGCCGTCAGGCTACGCGTACGGAAAGACACTGCGCACAGTAAAAACATGCGTAGGCGAGCAATTCTGCCGCTTCGGCACCCAAGACTCCATGGCACTGGGCATTGCGCTTGAGAAAAAATTCGAAGGGCTGAACACGCCTCATAAAGTGAAAATGGCCGTGTCTGCCTGCCCGCGGAACTGTGCGGAATCCGGCATTAAGGACCTTGGCGTTGTCGGCATTGACGGAGGCTGGGAGCTTTATGTCGGCGGAAACGGCGGAACTCATTTACGTGCCGGTGATTTGCTGATGAAGGTGAAAACAAATGAAGAAGTCTTAGAATACGCAGGCGCTTACCTGCAATATTACCGGGAAACCGCGAACTATCTGGAGCGTACTTCCGCTTGGCTTGAGCGCGTCGGTTTATCCCATGTCCAATCCGTGTTAAACGATCCGGAAAAACGGCAGGAGCTGAACGACCGAATGAATGAAACACTCTCTGTCCACAAGGATCCGTGGAAGGGCTTTTTGGATAATAAACAAACCTCTAAAGAGTTATTTGAAAATGTCGTAACCACATCGTAATGACAAAAACAAACATTAAGGAGGAATGGACATGGTAAACAAAGACGTAACAAAAGTATGTATCGGAAAAATTGAAGAATTGCCTGAACAATTAGGCAAAACAGTGTATATTGAAGATAAGGAGCTCGCAGTTTTCAAGCTTTCAAACGGAAGCATCCGCGCCATCGAAAACCGCTGTCCGCATAAGGGCGGCGTCCTGGCAGAAGGGATCGTCAGCGGAGAATATGTTTTCTGCCCGATGCACGATTGGAAAATCTCCTTAGAAGACGGAATCGTCCAAGAACCAGATCACGGATGCGTCAAAACATACGAAACGCTGATCGAGGGAGAATATGTTTATCTCGTATATTGATCAAAAGACCGGATCACTTTTAAGTGATCCTTCATTTTTTACAGTGACGGAAGGATGACATGATCATGAAGAACGGAATCGTATATTTCGTGGGAGCGGGCCCCGGAGATCCAGGACTGCTCACCATCAAAGGAAAACAGGCGCTGGAGGAAGCAGATGTTATTTTATATGACCGGCTCGCCAACCCGAAGCTCCTCGAATTC
Organism: Bacillus sp. LR_5; assembly: GCF_042709275.1. Lineage (NCBI taxonomy): Bacteria > Bacillati > Bacillota > Bacilli > Caryophanales > Bacillaceae > Bacillus > Bacillus sp. LR_5. The sequence continues at coordinate 15,959 of NZ_JAVAXX010000024.1, forward strand.
GCATCACCGGACTGCCAGTTTATTTATTGTGGAAAACTGCCAGACCGCCATTTTATGAAACAAAGAGAAATCAATGCCCTGCTGGTTGAAAAAGCATCAAAGGGGTTAACCGTCGTCCGTTTAAAAGGCGGAGATCCAAGTGTATTCGGCAGAGTCGGCGAGGAAGCAGATGCTCTCCATGAGCACGGCATCCGTTATGAAATGGTGCCGGGGATCACTTCCGGAATTGCAGCGCCGCTATATGCGGGCATCCCCGTTACACATCGGGATTTCGCATCGTCTTTTGCCATGATTACTGCGCATGATACATCATTAAAAGGCACGCCGAATCTCGACTGGGAAGGGCTTGCCCGAAGCGTTCAAACCCTAGTCTTTTACATGGGCGTCAAGAATTTATCTTATATTTGCCAGCAGCTCATCGCATACGGAAAATCGCCTTCTGTCCCTGTCATTGTGGTCCAATGGGGTACGTGGGGCCGCCAGCGGAGTGTGAAAGGATCGCTAGAGAACATTCAGCAAAAAGTACAGGAACACCAGATCACAAACCCTGCGATTATCGTCATCGGAGATATCGTCAATTTTCAAACACACAGCTGGTTTGAAAGCAAACCACTCATCGGCCAGCACTTGATGGTTGTCACTCATGGCGAAGATGAAGATCCGCTTGCAGACAAGCTGCGTGCTTCCGGTGCTGATGTCATCGAATGGCCGAAATGGCGGACTGAGAGCATGCCTGTCAATGAAGAGATTCTTCAAAAGATCGGCACCTTTGAAGACATTTTTTTCACATCGCGCCATGCAGTTTGTGAATTTTTCCAAGCGCTGGCTTCCAAGAAAATCGACATCCGCCAGCTGACAGCCCGACTGAGTGCAGCATCTGAGCAAGCAAAGACGGAGGTTGAAAAACGGGGTTTTCTCGTCTCCGCCATTCAGCCTGATTCAGAAAAACGTCTTGTTGTCGGGAGCCGGCATACAGTGGAAAACATGCAGAAGCATGAGTCCTGTTCGTTTTATATCACCCATGAAAACGTCATAGATGATCGGTTCACCCACATGATTCAGCGAACCATCAGTGAATCTCCGCTGTACATGATCGTATGCCCGAGCAAACCGTCCGTTCAGCAATTGATCAGCACAGGCGAACAAATTGGCATTTCGCCGGAACCCGCAGCAAGCCGACCTCCCATCGTCTGCATAGGCGATGACTCAGTTGCCGGCGCTTATGGATTCACAGCGGTCCAAAAGCAGGATGAATTGTTGGCTTTTATTCAAAATCAACAGGCGGAAAAAAAGCTTCTTCATAGCTGATTGCGGCAGCCCTCTTTAAGGGCTGTTTTATTTATGCACCAATTTTTTGTGATGGGTTGAATACATCGCCATATTTTCGGCCTTAGGGTCCAAATAAGCCTTCGCGCTGTTGACCGCTGTCGGCCCTTCCGTAAAGCCGCCGGCAATCAATCTCAGTTTACTTTCATAAAAAGCCGCGTCACCCGCCACAAACACACCCGGAAGATTCGTCCGCATATGTCTGTCCGCTTTCACCCTGCCTTCTTCAATCTCAAGCCCCCACTCCTTCATCGGTCCGAGATCAATTTTGAACCCATGATTAATGATCAGCTCGTCAACCTCTATGTCTTCCCTCTGGCCAGACGCAGTATGACAAACAGTCACACTCTGGATGCGCTCTTCATCGCCGCTCAGCTGCCCCAGACGATAAGGAGTGAGCACCCGCACCGATGATTGCTTCATCTTCGTCACGCTGCTTTCCATTCCACCGAATTCCTCGCGCCGGTGAACGACAGTCACAGACGCCGCAATCGGTTCCAGCTCATTGGCCCAATCGACCGCAGTATCACCGCCGCCTGATATCACGACCCGCTTCCCTTTAAACGCATCAAGCTTCTCCACTCCATAATGAAGGTTTTTGCCCGCATACCGGGTCGCATCCTCACTGTCAAACTCATTAACCTCAAGCGTTCCCATGCCGACAGCTAAAATCACGGTATGTGTATAATGCTTTTCTCCTTCAGAACCTGTCAGCACAATGGTGCCGTCTTCCAAGCGTTCAAATCCGATCACACGCTGATTCAGCACGATGTCAGGATCAAACGTCGCCGCCTGCTCCTTCAGCTGCTCGATCAGCTGTTTTCCCGCAATCCCCGGTATTCCACCGATATCGCGAATGATTTTCTCAGGAAAGAATAAAGACACCTTCCCTCCGAGCCGTGGCAAAAATTCGATTACTTTCGTTTTCAGCTCCCGCATCCCGCAGTAAAAAGCCGTAAACAGCCCGATCGGCCCCCCGCCTATAATCGTAACGTCATATATCTCTTGATTCTCAGCCATCCGTCCTGCCTCCGTTCACATCTATATCAAAACCACTTTAATTGAGAATGAATATCAGTACAAAGTATATCATATTTCCCGAGCCTTTGTTTATTCATTTCTTCTCCTTGTGGTAAATTGTTGAAAACTCTATAATAGGCAGAAAACAAATAGGAGAAACAGATGAAAAGACGAGTCGAAATGATCACTATCGAAGGACATACACTAGAATATTCTGTAACAGGCAAGGGAGCCCCCATTTTTGTCATGCATGGCGGGCATTCAAATTGTTACGAGGAATTCGGGTACACGGCGCTGATTGAGCATGGGTATTCCATTATCACGCCTTCAAGGCCCGGCTATGGACGAACGTCAAAAGAGATTGGAAAAAGTCTTGCCGACGCCTGCCGTTTCTATGTGAAGTTATTAGATCATTTACAAATCGACAGTGTCCATGTGTTGGCCATCTCAGCAGGAGGGCCGAGCGGCATATGCTTTGCCTCACATTATCCGGAAAGGGTAAACACTCTAACCCTGCAATCCGCGGTCACCAAGGAATGGCTCACCCCCAAAGATACTGAATATAAAATGGGGAGAATCCTCTTCCGCCCGCCGGTGGAAAAGTGGATATGGAAGCTGGTTTCTCATCTGAATAACGCCTTCCCGCGTTTCATGTTTCAAGCCATGAGCCCGCAATTCAGCACACTTTCGTTTCAGCGGATCAAGTCCCTGATGGATGAAAAAGACATAGAAGCATTTCGGAAAATGAACAGCCGGCAGCGCTCAGGTGAAGGATTTCTGCTTGACTTGTCACAAACAGCCGCTATCTCTTCAAAAGAGCTGCAGGCCATCTCATGCCCCGTACTGATTATGCAAAGTGTTTATGATGGGTTTATCGACAAGTCACATGCACATTATGCAAAAGAACATATTCCTGACGCTGTTCTCTGTTTGCTTCACTCATGGGGGCACCTGATTTGGCTCGGGAAAGAAGCTGCTGAAACAGATAGAGTCATACTCGGCTTTTTGGAATCCTAAACAAAGTGAAACGATCCTTCCCCCTCCTCCGTCAAACAAGCAGTGCCTTTTTTTCTGGTATCATAAGAGAGGCAGCTTACCATGAGCGGAGGTTTTATTGTGACAGCACAATCATCTTTTCTTCAGCTGAATTCTATTTTTATCAGCATTTTAATAGAAGCCATTCCGTTTATTCTGATTGGCGTCATACTTTCCGGAATCATTCAAATGTTTGTTTCTGAAGAAATGATTGCGAGGATCATGCCGAAGAACCGCTTTCTCGCCGTTTTATTCGGTGCGCTGGCCGGGGTTTTATTTCCTGCCTGTGAATGCGGCATTATCCCGATTACGAGGCGGCTCCTGTTAAAGGGGGTTCCTTTGCATGCGGGCGTTGCTTTCATGCTGACAGCGCCTATCATTAATCCTATCGTTTTATTTTCTACTTTTATTGCGTTCGGGAATAGATGGAGCGTTGTCTTTTACCGGGGCGGACTGGCGCTCGCCGTTTCGGTGATCATTGGGATCATCTTATCCTATCAATTTAAGGATAACCAGCTGTTAAAGCCTGATGAACCCGGACATCACCATCATCATCACCATAGCCTGCTTCAAAAGCTGGGAGGGACCTTGCGTCATGCCATTGATGAATTTTTCTCCGTGGGGAAATACTTAATCATCGGCGCCTTTATCGCAGCCGCTATGCAGACATACGTCAAAACATCCACTCTGCTTGCGATCGGGCAGAATGATGTATCCTCTTCCCTCGTGATGATGGGTCTAGCGTTTGTCTTGTCGCTTTGTTCAGAAGTTGATGCGTTCATCGCGTCTTCCTTCAGCAGCACATTTTCATTAGGATCGTTAATCGCCTTTCTCGTCTTTGGTGCGATGGTGGACATTAAAAACCTATTGATGATGCTTGCGGCCTTCAAAAAACGATTTGTTTTCCTGCTGATTACGTACATTGTCGTAATTGTCTTAGCGGGATCACTACTGGTAAAGGGGTGATTGGATGTTTCGTCTATTGGTGCTGATGGGATTTACGTTTTTCTTTTTCCATCTGCATGCCTCAGGAAATCTAACAAAATATATCAATATGAAATATTCCTATCTTTCCTTTATTGCGATCTTCCTGCTGGCCATTTTGACAGCCGTTCAAGCATATGTATTTATCAAATCGCCTGAAAAAGGCGGGCATCACCATGATCATGATTGCGGGTGCGGCCATGATCACGAGCATGACCATGAACAAAACAAGCCATTTTATCAGCGTTATTTGATTTATCTTGTTTTTCTTTTTCCTTTGGTGTCGGGCATCTTCTTTCCGATTGCGACGCTTGACTCATCCATTGTTAAAACAAAAGGGTTCTCGTTTAAGGCGATGGAAAGCGGAGATCATTACTCCCAAACACAGTATTTGCGGCCTGATGCCAGCCTTTATTATGCGCAAGACAGCTATGACAAACAAATGAAACAGCTGTTTAATAAATATTCCAGCAAGAAAGAGATTTCTCTGACCGATGATGATTTCCTAAAAGGAATGGAAACCATTTATAACTATCCGGGTGAATTTCTCGGACGGACGATTGAATTTCATGGATTTGCTTACAAAGGAAACGCGATTAACAAAAACCAGCTGTTCGTGTTGAGGTTTGGCATCATTCACTGTATCGCTGATTCCGGCGTGTACGGGATGCTTGTGGAGTTTCCGAAGGACATCAACATCAAGGATGATGAATGGATTCATATAAAAGGCACTCTGGCCTCTGAATATTATCAGCCATTCAAATCAACTCTCCCTGTTGTGAAAGTGACTGACTGGAACACCATTAAAAAACCTGATGATCCGTATGTTTACAGAGGATTTTAAGTGAAGACGAAACCAGTACAAGTACTGGTTTCTTTTTTATTTCTTTTTCATCAGCATCAAATCAAGATAAAGCTGGCATCGTGTTCTGAAATCGCTTAAATCGATCGACGTCATTTCATTAATCTGTTTGATGCGGTAATTCAATGTATTTTGGTGAATAAACAGCTGTTCTGCTGCTGGTTTTGTTTTGCAGTTGTTGAGGAGATAGATTTCCAAGGTTTTAAGCAGCTCGGTGCTGCTTTCTTGGTCTTTTGCTTTTAATAAAGCCAAATCCTTATTCTCATATTCTAAAAATTCATTTTTCTGTTCAATGCTTTCTAAATAGCGGTAAATGCCGAGTTTGGCATATTCATATGGAATGTTTTCCTGATTGCCGGTGATTTCTGCGGCTTTGATGACTTCAAGTGCTTCTGTATAGCTCTTGCCGAGTTTTAAAAGGTGATCATATTCGTTTCCGATACCGATATAAATAGGGGTAGGTATTTTCTGAAAGTGAAAATGTGTTAACAGCTTATTAATAAATTCTGAAGCTGCCGAGGAGACGGAGCTTTTTTGGGAAAAACTCGCTACGACGATGACAATATTTGATTCGATCGTTAAGACATGACTGACTTTATCCCGCAAATTCAGGTACGACCTGATATTTTCCTTTAGATCCTCAACCGCTTCCCCATCCCCATTCGCGGCGTGCAGGATGACAACTGAAAACATGGAAGGCAGCACGGTGTTGATTCTTTCGGCTTCCCGTCTGAGTTCCTTCTCAGTGGTAAATTGCTGATAGATCGCCCGTTTGATGAGATCTTCTGCTTTTTCTTCCTTTTCCTGTTTCAGCTTGTTCGTTTTATAAATGATTTTCCCGACATGGAAAGAGGTCTCATACAAAAAGTCGAGTTCTTCTTCCGTCAGATTTTGGTCCAGCTCCTGAACCCAGATGTAGCCCATGACTTCCCCTTTGTGCTTCGCACTCACGACTACCCTCTGGTTTAACCCAATGCTTTCAATTTTATTGACGCGAAAAGGCTCAGGTTCGGTTTTCAGTTTTTCAATGATTCCGTCCTTCAAAAACCTCTCAAAAATCTGAACCGGACATTTTTTCGAAAAAATAGTCTGCTGGTTGGCAGAATCAAAATGGTTAATATAGTAAGAATTATAGGCTAACAAAAAGAAATCCGCGCTTTCCAGTATGACTGGTTTTTGCAGTTCATAACTGATAAAATCAATCAGCTTATCAACATCTGAAAATGAAAAAACTCTCTCTAAAAGCTCTTCCATACCTTTTTCTCCTATACTTTTTTTACTTTAATCATATCCATACGGGGGCTTTTTGTATAGAAAAAAATACGTTTGTTTCCAAAAGAAAAAAACAGCCGTTTAAAAGGAGAAAAGAGGAAAAAGGGACAGCCCCTTCCTCCTCCTTTCGATCTTTATTGTGACATTGTATCTTGGTAGTCTTTAAACTGGTCTTCGACAGCTTGTGACGGAGCCTGCGTCAATACACTGACGATAAAGACAGATAATAGACTCGCAGCAAAACCAGGTATGATTTCATACAGAAAGTCCGAAAGACCGGCATTCGCCCAAATGATTACAGTTGCTGCTCCCACAATCATGCCGGCGAGTGCCCCCCATTTGGTCATTCGTTTCCAAAACAGACTGAGCAGTACGACCGGCCCGAATGATGCACCGAAGCCCGCCCAAGCGTAGCTTACCAATCCAAGGATTGTATTATTTTTCTCCCAAGCAAGGAATAATGCGATGACAGAAATCACAAGCACAGCCATACGGCCCAAAAACACCAGCTCTTTATCAGAAGCTGAGCGTCTGAACATCGACTTATACAAATCTTCTACCAGAGAGCTTGATGTTACAAGCAGCTGGGAAGAAATTGTACTCATAATCGCGGCCAAAATAGCTGAAATCAGAAAACCTGTGATAATCGGATGGAACAAAATATTCCCTAATTGAATAAAAATCGTCTCAGGGTCCTTCAGTGTCATGCCATTCTGATGGTAATAAGCGATTCCGCCCAAACCGGTCAGCACAGCGCCAACTGCCGACAAAATCATCCAGCCCATTCCGATTCTGCGCGCTCTTTTGATCTCTTTGACAGACGTTATCGCCATAAAACGCACAATGATATGCGGCTGTCCAAAGTATCCCAAACCCCAGGCAAACAAAGAAATAATGCCAAGGACGCTTGTTCCTTTGAAAATATTAAACATATCTGGATCAACAGAGCGGATTTCAGTAACTGTTTCACTTGCTCCTCCCGTGTGGAAAAACGTAACGATCGGAACAAGGATGAGTGCGGCAAACATAATGATCCCCTGAACAAAATCTGTCCAGCTGACTGCCAAAAAGCCGCCAAACAGGGTATATACCACAACAACACCAGTCACAACCCACAAGCCTGTATGATATTCCATCCCCAAAATACTGTTGAATAAAACGCCGCCGGATACCATTCCAGACGAAACATAAAATGTGAAGAAGACTAAAATCACAATCCCTGAAAACAGTCTCAGCAGCTTCGAATGGTCTCCGAAGCGATTCTCAAGGAACCCGGGAATTGTGATGGAATTCCCCGCTTGTTCAGTGTAGGTTCTCAGCCGAGGCGCAACGTAGAGCCAGTTCGCCCATGCTCCAAGGCAAAGTCCGAACACAATCCAAATACCGCTCAGACCTGTTGAAAACATGGCACCCGGGAGCCCCATCAGCAGCCAGCCGCTCATATCGGCAGCACCGGCACTGAGAGCGGTTACCGCCGGACCCAAAGAGCGTCCTCCAAGCATGTAATCCGTCAGATTCGACGTACGCTTGTAAGCAAAGTAGCCGATCAGCAGCATCCCCGCCATATAAATACAAATCGAAATAATCAGCTGTGTGTTTTCTATGGCACTTCCTCCTCTTTTTTATGGTATATGGATGAAATGGACATCCCCGCAGGGAGGATGCCCATTTAGTCCCGCTTTAGAACATTTCACTGATTGTTTTAGCCTGCATGTGCAGTGCCAAGTAATCCGGTCCGCCTGCTTTTGAATCCGTTCCGGACATTTTGAAGCCGCCAAACGGATGGTACCCGACGATAGCGCCTGTACAGTTGCGGTTGAAGTACAGATTTCCGACATGGAATTCCTGTTTCGCACGCTCAATGTGCTTGCGGTTGTTTGTGATAACTGCGCCTGTCAAACCGTATTCAGTATTGTTTGCGACTTCTAAAGCTTCATCAAAGTTTGACACTTTAGAAAATGCAACGACAGGTCCGAAAATTTCTTCCTGCATGAGTCTTGCTTTCGGATCAAGGTCAGCGAAGATCGTCGGTTTGATGAAGTATCCTTTCGAATCGTCACCAGTGCCGCCGCTTACTAAACGCCCTTCCTGTTTTCCGATCTCGATATAGCTCATAATTTTATCATAAGAACCTTGGTCAATGACAGGTCCCATATAAACATCCGCACTGTCAGGTTTTGCTGTTACTTTAGATTCTGTAATTTCAATGACACGCTTCAATACCTGATCATACACTTTTTCATGGACTACTGCACGTGAACCTGCAGAACATTTTTGTCCCGCAAAGCCGAACGCTGATGTAAAGATGGATTGAGCTGCCAATTCAATGTCCGCATCCTCATCGACAACAACCGTATCCTTACCGCCCATTTCAGCGATAACACGCTTTAAGTGCTGCTGGCCTGGCTGAACCTTCGCCGCGCGTTCGAAAATTCTCGTACCCACTTCTCTTGATCCCGTAAATGTGATAAGGCTTGTTTTTGGATGGTCAACAAGGTAGTCACCGACTTCCGCTCCGCTGCCTGGAACAAAGTTGACTACGCCTTTTGGCAATCCGGACTCTTCAAGGACCTCAACGAATTTTGCAGCAATGACAGGTGTAGCACTCGCAGGTTTTAGAACTACTGTGTTTCCAGTAACGATCGGCGCCACTGTTGTTCCTGCCATGATCGCAAACAAGAAGTTCCAAGGCGGAATAACAACTGTTACACCAGTTGGTGTGTACACATATTGGTTTTTCTCGCCTTCACGGCTGTTGACCGGTTTGCCTTTTGCCAGTTCGATCATTTGGCGCGCATAATACTCCATGAAGTCAATCGCTTCAGCTGTATCAGCATCTGCCTCGTTCCAAGGCTTTCCTGCTTCTTTTACAAGCAAAGCGGAGAATTCATGTTTTCTTCTGCGGACTTTGGCAGCAGCGCGGAACAGGACAGCCGCTCTTTCTTCCGGAGACGTGTATCTCCACTCTTCGAATGCCTTCGCAGCCGCTTCAATCGCTTGCTCAGCGTGCTCTTGAGAAGCTTTTGACACTCGGCCGACGACTTCTTCTTTATCAGCCGGGTTGATCGAAACGATTTTCGCTTCTGTTTCCACTCTCTCGCCGTTAATGACTAGCGGATAGTCTTTTCCTAAATATTCGCTTACCGTCGCAAGCGCTTTTTTAAACGCTTCCACGTTGTTTTGATCTTGGAAATTTGTGAATGGTTCGTGTTTGTAAGGTGTTGTCATGATAATCTCTCCTTTTTTACTTCTTTGTCATTCCTTTGAAAGCAAATGCAATGTTTGACGGACGTTCTGCAAGGCGTCTCATAAAGTAGCCGTACCAATCTTCGCCGTATGGCAGGTAGACTCTCATGTTATAACCTTCTTTTACGAGGTTGAGCTGGGTTTGCGACCGCATGCCGTACAGCATCTGAAATTCAAACTTGTCATTGGCAATGCCATTTTCCTTGGCAAGCTGCTTTGTATAGTCGATCATTTTGTCGTCATGTGTGGCAATCGCTGTATAGTGACCGTTTAAGAGCTGCTTTCGGATGATTTTTTTGTAATTTTCATCGACATCGCTTTTCTCCGGGTAAGCTACTTTTTCTGATTCTTTATAAGCTCCTTTTACAAGGCGAAGGAACGGGTTTAAAGAATCCAAATCGTCAATATCTTTTTCCGTCCGGTACAGATAGGCTTGCAGCACTGTGCTTACATACTCGTATTTCCTTCTGAAATCTTTGAAAATATCAAGCGTTTTCTGGCATCTGACTTCATCTTCCATGTCAATGGTGACCATGATTTTATGCTTCTCGGCCGTCTGAAGGATTTTCGTCATATTTTCATACACCAGATCCATATCTATATCCAGACCTAAAGACGTCATTTTTAAAGAAACGTGTGAGTTCAGCTGCTGATCCGCAATGGTTGCAATGGTTTGAATGCACTCTTCCGTACGCTCCCGTGCGACCTCGGCGCTGTTCACAAACTCGCCTAAATGATCGACAGTAACTGACAAACCTTGGCTGTTCAGCTGTCGAATGGTCGGGATTGAACTGTTAAAATCATTCCCGCCAATAATTTTACCCGCTGCTACTCTGCTTCCCCAGTTCTTTGCCATTTTATTGAGAAAGCCGCTTTTGGATAAAAATAAGAAAAAATCTCTTGTGATCACTTCCAACCTCAACACCCCGCAATCTAAGAAGTATTTGTATGAGTTTATTGTAAATGGACAAAACCGACGTTCACAATATTCTCAAAATACAAAGATTCTGATTATTTTTGTGGGTTTGCCACAATCAGATAGTTAGAAAGTCGGGGAATTCTGTCGAACAAAGGAGAAAAGGAAGCGACAAAAAACATCAGCTTCCTCCATCCTTCCACACTTCTTCAACCGTATTCAAAAGCAAACGATTCAATTCAGGTGTCATATCCTTTTGTTTTGCTTTCAGCGTTTTTGCTGCTTCCATGATTCTTTCGATTTCCGTTTCAATGAATTCGTGAATGACTTGAATTCTTGCTTCGAGATCAAGCTCTTCGCCTCTTCTTTTCCGTTCAAGCAAGGTTTCCATTTCTGCCTTCAGCTCAGGGTCAGTCACAAGTTCATTCATCAAAACAGTAAAATCCATTGGCGGAATCGTTCCGTGCTCTTCAATCCATTTGCAAGCCAAAATAGGCCGAAGCACGTAGAAATACTTTTTGATTTTGACCTCTTGCCCTTGAAGGTAATCTTTGACGTTCCTTCTCGCCATATTGATATAGTGATACACGCTTGCTTCAGGCTTAAATGCCTCCGTCCGCAGTTTTCTTAACTGCTCTGCAGTCGTAAATGCTTCGTAGTACACAATGTCTGAGGACAGCCATTCAAGGAGCGGAGGGTTTGACTTTTTGAAGAGGCGCAGCGTCTTTCTCAGCTCCCAGCCGCTGATATCCAGCAAATCGTGAATCGGTTCCTCAATGACATCACGCTCCTGCTCAATTGAAAAATACCATTCCTTTTTCGGCACATAAATAAAGCGGACATCGTAATCACTGTCCTGCGACGGGAATCCCCATGCGCGGCTTCCTGACTCAACGGCATATACGATTTTGACTCCGTATGACTGCTCGATTCGTTTTAATTCATCAATGATCCTCTGTTTCATATCTATTCGTCTCCAGTCTGTTCTCATTCCGGCAGTTTGCAGAAAAAAAACCGCCTGATGTTGTGCGGCGGCTTTTCACGTTTATCAGCCTTTAAGATGCTGCTTAAAGAAAGCAAGTTTTTCTGTTTGAAAGGCAGGGATATACTCATGCCCGAAGTAGCGGTACACCTTGAGCTCTTTCTCTGTCTCCAAGTGGTTGTATGCGGCAAACACGGTGGACGGCGGCGTGACCTTGTCAATCAGACCGATCGACATCAGAACAGGGACCTTCACTCGGTCAGCGAGATTCATAATATCGAAATATGAAAGTGTCTTCATCGCCTTCTCTTCCGTTTCCGGGCTGCCATTTCTTCTAAAGAAGGAATTGATTTCAAGGTACGGCTGTTCAAGCGCCACATCAATGGCCCGTTCAAAGTTGCTTAAATAAGGATAATCGGCAACCGCGGCTTTCGGAATGTCTGACAGAGCTGCTGCGGCAATGGTTAAGCCGCCTCCTTGGCTTCCGCCTGTCACACCGATTCTTGCTTCGTCAACTTCGTCAAAGCTGCTTATGACTTCAAGCGCGCGGACAGCGTCCAAATAAACGCCCCGGTAATAGTATGTATCTTTATCAAGGATTCCTTTCGTCATCCAGCCCAAAGCATGACCATGCGGAGAAATAGTCGTATCCTCGCTGCTCTGCTGGCCGCGGACAAGCATGCCGAATGCGGCGTAACCGTGGAGCGCCCAGTTTACCATTTCATGAATCTCACCGTCATAGCTAGCGTTGTAGCCATGATATTTGACGATCGCTGGATGCGGGCCTTCCTTGTCAGGCACTGCGTACCATCCGGCAATGCGGGCGTTTCCGAAGCTTTTATATGTGAGGCGGTACACCTTAACTCCATCAGCAGGATAATCAACCGGCTGTAAATCAGGTGCTGCTTGGACTTTCGCAAGTTCGTCCAAAGACGATTTCCAAAACTCAGAAAAATCGTTCGGTGTTGTTTTTTCAGGCTTATACGTTTGCAATTGGTCGAGCGGCAGATCGAATAGTTGCATTTCCGATTATTCCCCTTTGTTTTATAAGATTTAGTTTGTATTCCTATACTACCACGTTTCGGATTTGTTTTCTAAATATTTTCACTTTTGTTTTCCAGACAGCCTTCATCAAACGTTTGTTTAAGACTTTCCCGGCTCAGTTCCATAAAGGCCTGGGCTGTCAGACTGACATAGCGGTTCTTTAAAAACACAAAGACGAGGGTTCGTGATGGCGCGGATTGAATGGATAAATAGATCACACCCGGATCTTTATCCCTTCTGACCATATTCGGCGCCATTGTCACACCTAAGCCGTTGGCCACAAGAGATTGGGCGGTTTCAATATGGCTCGTTTTAAAGGCAGTATTCGGCTTAAAGCCGCTTTCCGCACAGAGATCGAGAACTGTCCTGCGAAATCCGAAACCTTCTTTTAACAGAATAAACGGCACGTGCCTTACCATTTCAAGCGGCACGCACGGCTGGCGGCCCTTCTCACCTTCCAGCGCTTTCTCAATCAGCGCGGCCATTTCCGGCGGCATCCACCTTTGTTTTTCCTTCGGCACTGCGAGAACAATCGGTTCCGTGAGCAAGTGTGTAATGGAGAGCCGTTCATCCTCGATCGGCAAGGATAAGACAGAAAGGTCAACCTCTCCCTTTGCCGTCATCTCCTCTAAAGAAACCGGATCTTTTTCAACAAGCTGAACCTCCACATGAGGATAACGCGCCAAAAACTGCTTTAGCAGAGGCGGAAAGAGATATCTTCCTGTTACAGCAGGAATCCCAATGGAAAGCTTGTGCCCCAGTCCTTGCGACCGCTCCTGCATCTCCCGGAGCAAGTCATCTTTTGAACGAATGATGTCCTCGGCTTTTTCAATGAAACGCCGGCCGTGGGGTGTCAGCGTAACAGAGCCGTGGGTTCTGTGAAAAAGGGTAAGACCCAGCTCAGCCTCAAGCTTTTTGATTTGCTGGCTAAGAGATGGCTGAGCGATATGAAGATGCTCTGCCGCCTTTGTAAAGCTTTGGCGCCGGGCGATTTCCGCTGCATATTCCATCACTTTAATATCCATTTCAGCCTCCATAGGTTGAACCTATCGTTTTTATCATTTTTATATCTTGGACGAATCATAACAGAAATTGCTAACATAATCCATATCATCATTTACAAAAAAAAGGAGCTGGTTCACATGAGAAATGAAACACCGTTTTCTAAAAACGCCGAGATGTACCGGGATGAGAAGGTATTTGCCGAGGGGGAAGATTTAGGGTTCATGATCAAAACGGCGGAATGCCGGGCTGAGCAGCGGGTGCTGGATATCGGAGCGGGTGCTGGCCATACAGCGCTGGCATTTTCCCCATATGTACAGGAGTGCATCGGTGTTGATGCGACGAAAGAGATGGTAGAGGTTGCCTCCTCCTTTGCGCAAGACAAAGGAGCGGGAAGCGTACGCTTTCAGCAAGGAACGGCAGAGTCACTCCCCTTCCCCGACGATTCATTTGATATCGTCACCTGCCGATACGCGGCCCACCATTTTTCAGATGTCCGCAAAGCCGTCAGCGAAGTTGCACGCGTGCTGAAAAAGGACGGACGTTTTCTCTTAGTCGATCATTACGCGCCTGAAGATCCCGTTCTTGATGAGTTTGTTAATCATTTGAACCAGCTTCGAGACCCTTCCCATGTCCGGGAAAGCTCATTATCAGAATGGCAGTCGATGTTCACTACTAATCAGCTTGAGTACCAAGAAATCCAAAAGTGGAATTTGCCGATTCAATACGAAAGCTGGATCAAACGGGGCGGAACTCCCGCCGACCGGGAAAAGCAAATCACCGCCCATCTGAATGACGCATCAGACGAAGCGCGTGACATGTTCCACATCAAATTGAATCAAAACGGACAGCCCGGCTCCTTTTGTTTAAAAGCGATTTTGATACAGGGCATAAAACGATAAAAAAAGCCGTGCGCACGGCACGGCTTTTACATTGGCTGATAAAGATCCCAGCCGATTTTTAATGTCTCTACAATGTAATCAGCAACCTCTTCCGGAGAAAGGTTGTCTGTTGCAACTTTTGAATTGTGTTTGTCGTAAATGACTTTTCTTTCGTTAAACAGCTGTTCCATTTCATCCATTGAACGGTTATGCAGCACAGGGCGGCTCTCGATTAATAAGTCCGCTCGCTGCTTCCAGTTCTCCCATGACAGGTCCAGATGGAGCACGAGACAGTTTTCCAGACAGCACTTTCTGATTTCCTCTTGTTTAAAAGACCCGCCGCCCAGAGAGACGATTTTGAATCGTTTATGACGGCAGATGTCTAAAATATATTCCTTCTCCGTTTTCCGGAAAAAGTCTTCTCCCTTTTCCTCAAACATTTCAGGGATTGACATGTTGAAATCCTTTTCGATCTCTTGGTCAATATCGATAAAATCTCTATATAATTTTTTAGCGACCAATTGGCCGATTGTCGTTTTTCCTACACCCATGAATCCGATCAGGACGATATTTCTTTCTCTTACTGGGATGGCTCGTTTAGCGTTCATCTTCGGCGAAATCCTCCTAAGGAATGAAATTTTTATATTCATTATATGCTTATTTTACGAATATTTATATAGATACCGGCTTGCCCGTCCTTTTCCGTTCAAGCTTTACCCGGGATAGCCTGCTCTTGGTTGTTCAAACGTTTTTGCCTGAATGACATTCATTGTACAACATTTCCGCATATATTTTAATACTTCGACGCAAAAAAGCACTAAAACCTTTCAATCTCACTGCCTTGATTGTTTTTCCCGCTGGCTCTTCGATCGAAGGGTCTTTTTTTTTATGATAAATAAGAAGGGAGAAATGTCGATGATCATATGGATAAACGGGGCTTTTGGTTCCGGAAAAACACAAACAGCTTTCGAACTGAGCAGAAGGCTGAAACCATCTTACGTGTATGATCCTGAGAAAATGGGTTTTGCACTGCGCTCCATGATACCGCCGGAGATCGCGGAGGACGATTTTCAAAGCTACCCCTTATGGCGGGCGTTCAATTACAGCTTGCTGGCCTCCCTGACCGATACATACCGCGGCATCATCATTGTGCCTATGACGATTGTACATCCTGAATACTTTTATGAGATCATCGACAGGCTTAGACATGATGGCAGGACAGTTCACCACTTTACACTAATGGCTTCAAAAGAAACCTTGTTAAAACGGCTGCGAACAAGAGCAGAAGGAAAAAATTCATGAGCCGCCAAACAAATCGACCGCTGCATTGAAGGATTGGCATCACCAATCTTTGCGGATCACCTCCAAACAGACAACATGTCAATTCAGGATGCGGCAGAAACCATTGCCGCAAGAGCCAATCTTACATTAGCCCCTGACACGAGAGGCAGCCTCCGAAGGTTCACCGACAGATTGATGGTAAAGCTGAATCATATCCGCATCAAATAAAGATCCCGCACATGATAAAATCCTAAAACGGTTTACGTTTTAGGATTTTATCATCTTTTTTCAGCTTGATTGAAAACCCTTGAAGTCTAGAAAGGACGAGCATTGGAGCAGACTTTCACAGGATGTGATGATGGCGGCGTTTAGGCAGGACGCCTGAGCGATTAGCCGCCGTTCCTTTCTTAACCCGTGAGCACCAACACGCAGGACTGACAACGAATGCGAGGATTGCCGACACGCTGAAAAGCCCGCTCCGAGAGCGGGCTTTCTTTATCCTATTTCCACCAGTCATCAAACATAGACGCCGGAACCTGACGTTTATGCTCAGTTATGCTGTAGCGATTTTCCAGCGCTTCTGACACTTTCGCTGATACTTCTTTTCCTTCGAGATAATCGTCAATTTCCTCGTAAGAAATGCCTAGCTCTGTTTCATCCGCCTGCTGCGGTTTTTCGTCGAGCAGATCGGCAGTTGGTTCTTTTAAGTATAAGCGTTCCGATGCACCCAGCTCTTTCAGCAGGCTTTTTCCTTGACGCTTCGTCAATCCAGTCAGCGGCAGGAGGTCCGCTCCGCCGTCACCATACTTCGTAAAGAAACCAGTCACAGCCTCAGCGGCATGATCCGTGCCGATGACAAGAAGGCCTTCTTGGCCGCCGATCGCGTATTGAGCGATCATTCTTGTTCTCGCTTTTACATTTCCTTTATTAAAGTCAGTCAGCTGATCACCGGTTTCCTGCTGATACTGATCAGAAAACGCGCTGACTGTGGACTTAATGTCGAACTTCCATGATTTATCCGGCTTAATGAACTTCAAAGCAAGCTGGGCATCGTCTTCATCCTGCTGTGTACCATGCGGAAGACGGACCGCGATAAATTGAGCGTCTCCGCCCTCCTCGCGAATACTTTCCACCGCAAGCTGGGCCAGGCGCCCCGCGAGAGTTGAATCCTGTCCACCGCTGATTCCTAACACAAAGCCTTTAGCGCCGGTTTTTTTCAGATATTGTTTTAAAAAATTGATTCGGTCCTCAATTTCTTGCTTTGGATCAATTGAGGGCTTCACATGTAATTCACGCATAATCTTTTCCTGCATGCTCATCCCAATCATTCCTCCTGTACAATTCGCTGTTTCTTATTTGATCATTTCCCCAAATTGATGAAAATGAATCATGACAATTATGTATCCCTATTAAATATAGCACAGGTCTTGATTCACAGTGAACAAGAGAGATCAGCTGACTTCCACCCGTATAGACGTTACGCTATCGCCATTGCACTTACCTTTTTCTATCGGGCAGGAAGAAAACGCGACAACCAAATCCATTTCCGCCCGCAGCCTTACATAATCCCCGGCATTCGAAAGCGGCGTTTCTACAGACAAGTTCCCTTTCTCATCAAGGACAGTATTCATAAAAATCGCAAACGGGTAATGCATGTGAGGCTTCGGTACGCCAAATTGCTCAAGCGCACGGTTCATATTGTCATAGCACGTATCCTGAAACTCATCTTTTTGCTTCCCATATAAGAGTCTGTTCATATCAGGACGGCAGGCGGGAAGCAGCAAATCATGCTTGCCGACCGTATCTTCAATTAGCGTCAGCATCGGTTTGTATAGATTCGAGTAGATATGATCGTTGACTTTCACATGAATGGAATGATTAGCATCAATCGTTGCTCCCTGATCAAGATGCTCATAAAAATCCTTGGCATGGTACGCAACAAAATCAGCAACCTGCTGCCCTTCTACATCAACCACCTTTAAAATCTGCCCCTTTTTCAGCTTCAGCCCAAGCCCTTTTTTCGGCTCCACGATATATTGCTGTGTCATTGCTTCGCTCCTTTTTTCATTAGTATGAGCGTTCTCCGCCTTCCCCATGTAAAAAGAGGCAAAAATCCGATGTATATAAGCTTCGGGCGGGTCGCAATCTAACCTTAGATAAAAGGGGTTGAAATGATTATGAGTCAAACAAAAAAAGACCAGCAAAAAGGAAATTTGGCCTGGTGGCAGCTATCATTAATCGGTATAGGATGCACGATCGGAACAGGATTTTTTCTCGGTTCCAGCATTGCAATAGTGAAAAGCGGTTTTTCCGTTCTGCTGTCATTTCTGATCGGGGCGATCGGCACGTATTTTGTATTCGAGCAGCTTGCCAAGCTATCGGCAAAACAGCCCGAAAAAGGCTCGTTTTGTGCATATGCGCGAAAAGCGTTTGGCAGATGGGCCGGCTTCAGCAACGGCTGGGTGTACTGGTCATCAGAAATGCTGATTACCGGAAGCCAGCTGACAGCCATTTCGCTATTTACGAAGCACTGGTTTCCTCAAGTGCCGTTATGGGTGTTTGCTTCAATCTACGCGGTACTTGGGCTACTGATTATTTTCACCGGACTGTCTGTTTTTGAGAAGACTGAAAACGTACTGGCAGTCATCAAAACAGCCGCTATTTTTATGTTTATTGTGATTGCCATCCTGGCATTATGCGGTATCCTGTCTGGCGGAAAGCACGATGTACAGGTTCCAAATAAGACGAGTGAGTTTTTCCCATATGGCGCCATGGGGCTTTGGACAGGTTTAATCTACGCGTTTTACGCCTTTGGCGGAATTGAGGTCATGGGGCTGATGGCGGTTCACTTAAAAAAACCAGAGGAAGCGTCTAAATCAGGGAAACTAATGCTGGCGACGCTGGCGATTATTTATATTATTTCGATCGGACTGGCCTTGCTGCTGGTTCCATTAGACATGTTTACTGAGCAGGACAGCCCGTTCATTACGTCGTTAAAAGGATATAACCTTAAGATCATCCTCGATATTTTTAACGGGATTTTCATTATTGCCGGGTTCTCAACCCTCGTCGCTTCACTGTTTGCGGTTACGACATTGCTATGTACGATGGCTGATGACGGAGACGCGCCGAAATGCTTTACTTTAAAGGAAGGCAAAAAAATATGCTGGCCGGCGCTAGGACTGACGTTTGCGGGGCTTGTTCTATCCATCATTCTGTCTTTAGTGCTGCCCAAAAACATTTATGAGCACATGACGACAGCAGCGGGGCTAATGCTTTTATACACTTGGCTGTTTATCCTGTTCTCCAGCAAAAAGCTGACTGATCCCGAGGGAATGGGGAAAACGCAAATTTATTTAGCGATGATCCTGATTGCTGCGGCTGTGTCCGGCACACTGTTTGAAAAATCAAGCCGGCCCGGTTTTTTTGTAAGCATAGGTTTTCTCGTGATCATTGCCATCGTTACGATGATCTATCAAAAAAAGCAGGGACATAAAGACCGCCCTGCCAGCTCGTGATTTATTTCATTTTGTTGAACATGTTCTTTAAATAAGAAAACGGACACTTCGATACCTGTTTTTCGTCGTCACGGAGGAAATACTGTTTCCATTCGCGATTATTCTTTCCTCCGTACCAGCCTAATTGCGGGTGAACCGGAGCTTGATCGTAGGCCTTTAAACGGGATCGGATCAGCCTGCTCATGTTGCGGCCAAAAGCGGTTGATCCATTTAACTCTTCAAACACCCATCTTGGCTGAAACGTGATCATAAAATAGGGAAAGCTCCGGCTTCTTCTCGCTTCGTGCCCCGGTGTAGCGCACAAAATAAAGTACGGCTCGCCGTCAAAACAAAACTCCCATTTATAATGCTCGGGATCGGCCGGAATGTCTTCCGGCCACTCTTTTTCGTCCTGGTGACTCAGTCTATTTAAAAAGCTCCAAAACAGCTCTTCATACGCTTCAATCGAATAGTGCTCAGCCAAATCTTCCGGTGTATCAAACAACACAACGAGGGATGCATACTTTCCCGTGTCCCGCGATATCTTGCCGTACTCCGCAAGCAGTGGTGCCAGTTCCTCCGCTGTACGGTTTTCCCGCGGATCTCCGGCAAAAGTAATACGAAGCTGATCTGTCAGAAACGCCTGGCGTCCGGGAATGCACGGAAACGTATCCGCGTCATCCGCCACAGTTTCTGCCAAAAGCTCAAAAGCGATTCTTTGCCATTCAGGGAGTTCAGCTTGATTACGTTCCAGAAAACTTTTGGTGTAAATCCCATTCACCATTGATCCACCTCCAGTATCATCTGGATACTATATTAAAACTGGAGACGGCAGGTGACTGTCCTTCATGAATCAGCCCAATAACTGTCTGATGCCTTGATAACCGAAGTAAAAGCCAAATATAAGGAGGGATACACCAGCGATTCCGGTCAATCCTCTCAACAGCTTTTCATGAAGCAGATTTCTGAACATGCTGGCTGTAATCGCCATGCAAAAATCCCAGATTAAAATGCCGATCATGATGCCGGAGCTATAGATCAGAAGCTGATTCATATTGTAGGCCTCTGCTGTTTTCGCAAGTATGCTCCCATAAATTCCGAGCCAAAAAAGGATGCTCAATGGATTTGACAGTGAAATGAGAAAACCCGAAGCGAATGTTTTCCTATATGACACTTTTCCTCGCGAGCTTCGCACATCCATCGGTTCTCTGACATTTTTCAGCGTTTCAATTCCGGTATAGGTCAGAACAAAAAAGCCGAAGAGCCACAAAAACGTTTTTACAAATGGAGCGGTCAAAAACTGTGAAAGCCCGAAATAGATAAAAAGCATGTACAGTCCGTCCGCTGTCATGGCGCCTAAACCAAAAATCCACGCATGCCAAAAACCGTTTTTAATTCCTTTGTCTATTTGCGCCGCATTCACTGGTCCCACAGGCGCAGACAAGGACAGTCCCAGCACAATATAGCTCAAAAAAATGTTCACCGGCCCGTACTCCCTTCTCTTACGTAACTTGTACAATTTATTCGGGAACGGGCCAAGCTATGCACAAAAATCGCTTACTGTTTCAGACGTTTAAGTTCTTCCTCCACAATATCGGCGGCTTTGCCTACGAAACTGAAAATGAGTTCTAGTTCTTCTTCTGTATACTCACGGCACAAATCCATCGTCGACTCTGACAGAGAACGGAACAAATCCTTTACATGTTTCTTTGAAGCGGTCAATGGGACGATTATGACTCTTCTGCGGTCGTTCGGATCCTTTTCACGAGCCACATACCCCGCTTTTTCTAGCCGGTCAACAAGCGCCGTGACCGAACCTGTGCTGAGGCCCGTCTTTTTCCCCAGCTCTCCGGCAGTCATCGGCCCTGCTTCATTTAAGATGTCAGCTGATTTTAAATCGGTGGGAAACAGACCGAGAGCTTGAGCGGCTGCCTGATGAAACAGAACCGTTCTTGTGCCCAATTTCCGAAAAAGCTGAACGGCAGTCTTTTCCAACTCACTTCTGGAATTTCTTGTTGACAACTGACAGTCCTCCCTATAAAATCGAATTTATCTTGATAATCGAGATATTTAATAATCAAACTATTATCATGATATCAGAACTTACATAGAAAAGTAAGAGGAGGTAGAACAAATGGACACAACATCAGCAAAACAGGCTTCCACCAAATTTGTGGTCCTCGGTCTCCTGCTGGGCATCTTGATGTCGGCGATGGACAATACGATTGTTGCCACCGCGATGGGCAGCATCGTAGCGGATCTTGGAAGCTTCGATAAATTTGCTTGGGTGACGGCGTCTTATATGGTGGCGGTCATGGCTGGGATGCCGATTTACGGCAAACTCTCCGATATGTACGGCCGAAAACGTTTTTTCCTGTTTGGACTTATTTTTTTCTTAATCGGGTCGGCTTTATGCGGGATTGCACAGACGATGAATCAGCTGATCATCTACCGGGCCATTCAAGGGATTGGAGGCGGCGCGCTCCTGCCGATTGCCTTTACCATTATCTTTGATTTGTTTCCGCCGGAAAAACGCGGAAAGATGTCCGGCATGTTCGGTGCTGTATTCGGATTATCCAGTGTTCTTGGGCCGCTGTTAGGCGCGATCATTACAGATTCGATCAGCTGGCACTGGGTGTTTTACATCAATGTACCGATCGGCGCATTGTCATTGTTTTTCATTATTCGCTACTACAAAGAATCTCTGGAGCACAGAAAGCAGAAGATTGACTGGGGCGGCGCGATTACTTTAGTCGTATCAATTGTATGCCTGATGTTCGCTCTTGAGCTTGGCGGCAAAACTTACGATTGGAATTCCATTCAGATCATTGGCCTGTTTATTGTATTTTCCGTTTTCTTCATTGCCTTTTTTATTGTGGAGAGAAAAGCGGAAGAACCGATTATTTCTTTCTGGATGTTTAAAAACAGGCTGTTTGCCACAGCACAGATTCTCGCTTTCCTGTATGGCGGAACATTCATTATTTTAGCGGTATTTATTCCAATTTTCGTTCAGGCAGTATACGGCAGCTCAGCGACAAGCGCGGGCTTCATTTTGACGCCGATGATGATTGGGTCAGTCATCGGAAGCATGATCGGCGGGATCTTCCAAACGAAGGCAAGCTTCCGCAATTTGATGCTGATATCTGTTATCGCTTTCTTTATCGGCATGCTGCTTCTTTCTAATATGACGCCTGACACAGCACGGGTATGGCTGACAGTCTTTATGATGATTTCAGGCTTTGGCGTAGGCTTTAACTTCTCCCTGCTGCCGGCGGCATCGATGAACGATCTTGAACCTCGTTTTCGGGGAACGGCCAACTCTACAAATTCATTTTTGCGGTCATTCGGCATGACCCTGGGCGTCACCATTTTCGGAACGGTGCAAACAAACGTATTCACAAACAAGCTAAGCGACGGCTTCAGTGGCATGAAAGGCTCATCAGGCTCAGGCGCTGCGCAAAATATCGGCGACCCGCAGGAGATTTTCCAAGCAGGAACACGTTCCCAGATTCCTGAGGCAATCCTGAATCGCATTATTGACGCGATGTCATCAAGCATCACATATGTCTTTTTACTCGCTTTGATTCCAATTGTCCTCGCGGCGGTTACCGTTTTGTTTATGGGAAAAGCCAGAGTGAAAACAACAGCGGAAATGGCGAAGAAAGCAAATTAACAAAAAAGCAGTACATGGCTGACATGTACTGCTTTTTTCGATTACAACCCTAATTTTGCAAGAATAAACGTCCATATACAAATGATCAATAACAGAATCAGGCTATACGCCACTGTCCGTTTAAACAGTTTAGATTCCTTGCCTGTCTGGCCAACCGCTGCGGCAGCGATGGCGATGGACTGAGGAGAAACAAGTTTTGCCATCACCCCGCCCGCCGTATTTGCAGCTAACAGCAAATCAGAACCCGCACCGATCTGCGCTCCGGTGACAACCTGTAAATGTCCGAATAAAGCGTTATTGCTGACAACTGAACCGGTAATGAACACGCCGATCCAGCCGAGAACGGGACTGACAAACGGGAACAAGTCTCCTGTTTTCGCCAGTGCTAATCCAATTGAAGAGCTGAGCCCTGCGAAGTTGGCCAGATTGGCAAATCCCATCACGAAGCAGATCGTCATAATCGGCACCCACAGCTCTTTTCCTGTCTCCTTCAAGGAAGCAAAGGCATCCCGATAAGAGAAATTTTTGCTGAACAGCCCTGTCACGATGACCGCCGCTAAAATCGCTGTACCAGTCGCTGACAGCAGGTCGACTTTAAAGACTGCATCTAACGGCATGGCAGATGGCGCAATCGGCGGCATTTTCATAATTTGCTGATGCAGGAAAGGCATTTTCAATAGGAGCGTTGTTTGATATAACAATCCGCCTTCTTGGAAAAGCGCTTTGAAGGCAGGAAGGCTCCAGATTGTGATCGCTGCAGTTAAAATGTAGAAAGGAGACCACGCTTTTGCAATGTCTGCGGCACTGTATGCTTTTTTCTCACCAGTCTCGCCGGCTCCTTCCTCCCGGTAAATCTCTTTCGGCTGCCATTTGCGGAGGAAGAGCGCAAGCCCGCCCATACTGAATAAGGCCGCCAAAATGTTTGCTAATTCGGGTCCGAGCACCGCCATTGTCAGTGTCTGAACCGCTGTATACACACCGCTCACAACCAACAGGGCAGGCCATGTCTGTTTGATTCCTTTCATTCGGTCTAATAGGAATACAAGCAGAAACGGAATCAAAAATGAGATCATCGGCAATGTCCACATCAATGTCCGTGACAGCTCAAGAACAGACAAATCACCAATCTGCGCCCCTGTGATTACAGGAATCCCGATCGCCCCAAAGGCTCCAGAGGCTGCGTTCGCAATCAAGCAGAGAGCCGCCGCTTTTAACGGTTTAAAACCAAGTTCGACGAGCAGCGCCGCACTAATCGCAATCGGAACACCAAAACCGGCCGCGCCTTCTAAAAACGCGTTAAAACAAAAACCTATTAATAATAGCTGTAATCGTTGGTCAGGCGAAATGCCGGCAATGCTGGAACGAATAATGGTAAATTTCCCGGTTTTCACTGCGATTTTATACAGCCACACCGCCATCAGAACGATGTAGCCAATCGGCCACAGCCCGCTCCCGATTCCTAGCAAAACAGAAGAAATTGCTTTTTCAACCGGCATATGAAATGCCAAAACGGAGACGAAGAAACTGACGGCTAAGGTAAGAAATGCCGCAAGAATGCCTTTCATTTTAAAAACAGTTAAAGCCAAGAGAAAAAAGAGAATCGGAGTGAGCGCCACAAGTGCGCTCACATACTCGTTTCCAAACGGATCATACAACTGCTCACACATTGACAATCAGCCCTTTACTCTATAGTTGCGATTAGTTGACCTTTTGTTCTGCAAAATGAGGTTTTAAAATGTTTTTAAGGACGCCTGCGCTGTGAAGGAACTGTTCTTTTTCTTTCTCATTTAAGTTCAGCTCAGTGATGCCTGCAATACCTCCGCGGTTTACGACAGCCGGAACGCCGATGTACACGTCGTCTGCGCCGTATTGTCCGTCCAAATATGTGCTGACAGTTAAAATGCTGTTTTCATTATGAAGAATGGCTTTTGTAATGCGGGCAAGGCTCATCGCAACACCATAATAAGTCGCACCTTTTTTCTCAATGATATGGTAAGCGGCGTTTTTCACGTCATCTACGATCTGGTCAAGCTCCTCTTGTTTATACGCATCGTTTTTCTCAACGAGTTCACTGACCGGCACACCACCGACATTCGCGTGGCTCCAGACAGGAAGCTCTGTGTCGCCGTGCTCTCCGATAATATGCGCGTGCACGTTTTGAGGCGCTGCGCCAAAGTATTCGCTCAGCATGTAACGGAATCTCGCAGAATCTAGTGTTGTGCCGCTTCCGATCACCCGCTCTTTTGGCAGGCCGCTGAATTTCCATGTAGCGTAAGTCAGAATATCAACCGGATTTGTCGCGATTAAGAAAATGCCGTCAAATCCGCTCGCCATGACTTCACTGACGATACCTTTGAAAATCTTTAAGTTCTTTTCTACTAATTCAAGGCGTGTCTCTCCAGGTTTTTGGTTTGCTCCGGCGCAGATGCAGACAATATCAGCATCCTTGCAGTCTTCATATGTTCCGTAAGATGTTTTGACCGGTTGCGGCGCAAACGCCTTTCCGTGGTTTAAGTCCATCACATCGCCCATTGCTTTTTCTTTATTTAAATCAATGACCACAAGCTCATCTGTGATCCCTTGGTTTATTAACGCAAATGCATAACTGCTTCCAACAAAACCCGCTCCGATTAAAGCTACTTTATTTACATGTTTGTTCATCATTAATCATCCTTCCAGGGTATGTTTTTCTTTGATGTTTGTTTGTGAAGTATTTCACATTTATATTGTGCAACATTTCACAAACTATTGCAAGAGAAAAGTTTTGTCTGATTTATGAACAAAAAAAGAAACCATCAAGGATGGTTTCTACCGGTAAGTCCCGTCTAACCTTGCCCTCAATGAGGAAGAGAACCGCTTAAGCCAGAGTCGTTATATAAGCCATTTTGCACGTAATCAAAGCCAGGCTGGTTCTGTCCGGGCACTTGGACGCTGCCATTATTAAAAATCACTTTGGCGTTCGTTGTATCCGTATCCGCAGGCAGCGTCAGCGTGTAAATTCCATCTGCATTCTTAGTCATTGCTTTTCCCGGCCAGGATCCGGTCAATTCTATTGCCCGGCCCCCATCATGTTTATAGATATAAGCATTTACTTGGCCCCAATGATTTGGATTTTGATAGCCAATGGTTTTGGCCGCAGAAGGGTCTCTTTTTACAAAGCTGTATCCCTGAGTCCTCGTTACACCATCACTGTTCGTTCCTGTTAACGTGATGGTGTATGTTGTGCCAAACGGATCTCCTTTTCCGATCGTTAAGTGGTCTCCATCCTTAAACGCTGTCTCTTGCCCATTATTGATTTGATAAACGGCTTTTGTTGTATTCGCATCTGCACGCAGAGTGATCGTCAGTTGATCGTTGAAAGAATGTGTTACACCTGTTTTGACATTCTCAAGGAAGACATGAGGCGCATTTGCAATATCATCAGAATAAAGAACAACCACAGATCTGGCATTAATCGTGCCTGTCAATTTGCCGTCTGTTACTTGAAATGAACCGTTCCCAGCTTTATTATCATACCTGCCATCAGGTAATTTCGTTGACGTATTGATGGTGACAGAAGATGAACCTGCATTTGCCAGCACAACGCCGTGCGAACCGCGCTGATTCATGAATATCTGGTTGTTACCATTCGGGTTCGAGAGTTCCTCAGGCTGTCCATCCATCACATTGTGAAATCTATTGACCGCAGTGATAGCCTGATCTTCAAATAAAGCACTCCCACGATCGCCTATTTGGCTTTTCCCCGGGAATCTGACACCATTTCCGCCGCCCTCAGGTCTGGAAAAGAAGAGAGGCGTACTGCCTGAGCGAGAAGCAATCACTGCCCAGCCTAAGCGAATATCGTCATCGCTCATCCATGTAGACTCTTCCTCATCATTGGCATACGTATCATGCGATTCCACCCATGTGACTAACTTGTCGGCAGACACCTCTGATGCATAATGGGAGATATTCGACACGCTAAGATTGCGATTCTTTAACGCGGACCTTATGGAATGTCCATAATTAGATGCTGTCACATTCATATAATTCGCATATGCAGCATCTCTGGAGGCACTATCTTGCAGGATTTCTCCGTATTGGAACTCCGCAGATGTATTTGTGATATTCGGCCAAAATTGACTGCCGTAATTCCCGTCATCCGGAAGCTCTATATGTTTGGCCGCATCATATCGAAATCCGTCTGCGCCGTCATTCAATGCTCTTTCTAAGAAACGTTTCAGATAGGACTGTACTTGTGTATTTTGTGTATTCCAATCATATAGCCCCAGCAATGAATTCTGCGTGACATCCCATCGATCGGACCAGTTTTTAATTTGTGTGTTTCCATGTGTCCAATTTGGAATACTCTTAATCTCATTGGAAATCGCGGCATAGTCACTGGTGGTATGATTGATAACCGCGTCAACAATGACCTTCACGCCATATTCTTCAGCGGCTGCGCACATTTCTTTAAATTCTTGTTCAGTACCTAGGTAACGGTTGCCAATTTGATATGATGTCGGCTGATACAACCAGTACCAGTTCGACATGCTTTTATTTCCTTGGTTCCCTTCCTTTACTTGGTTAATCGGAGACGTCTGAATCGCTGTATATCCTGCATCATGAATATCCTTCATATTATGTTTTAACGTATTGAACGACCAATTCCAAGCATGAAGAATTGTCCCGCTTTTGATCGATGGCGCTGCCAGCTCATTCGATGTGTTCTGTGTTTCAGCATTCGCAGCCGCCGGTCCTCCCAGTACCAAATGAAACAGCAATAAAAAACCAGCGAATAACGGCAGTAAAGAGGTTTTGAATCGTTTTTCAAACATTCTTGACACTCCTTATTTGATTTTTGAAGACTTACTGCGGAGTCAAAAATCCCTCTTACTTTATTCTTCCGCTTCCTCCTTTCAAACTAATGTGAAGACTGGAGAATTTTGTTAACGCTTACATGTTAAATTATCACAATCACTCTATCAAAACAACTTGATAGAGTGAATTCAAATCAATATTCCTATAGAAAAAGCTGAACGGAACTGTGAGCGTTTTCCCTCACTAAACAAAAAAAGAAACCATCTATCAAGATGATTTCTTCTTTACTTCTTCTTTTACCGCTCTTCTGTAAGCCAGCTTCACAATCACGTACCGAAGCAGGAACAGAACGCCGCCGCAGACGATAAAAAGAAGGATCATTTTCAGCCAAGCGAAGAATGTATGGGGAATCCCCCTGTCGTACATCGTAAGCACCACTACCGCAAAGGCGACCGCAATTGATTCTATTCGCTGCTGCTTCACCCGTTTTTGCAGTTCTTCTTCGGTGTCTATTCTCGGCATGAGCATTCCACATGCTACTGCCCTGATGCAGTAATATAAGATAATGATGAACAAAAACACAAGGCTTGCAGCCCATTCTTTAAACGGAAATTCAAACATAATGCCGCGGATGATCACATCAAGCAACGCAAAAGCTCCCGCTATCATCCCAATCTCCGACCAGATTTTTTGTTCTTTTTTTACTCTCTTATTTTCCCCATTCACGCCTGAAAGTCTATTACGCAGATTATTCATGACCTTCCTCCCGCACTTTTACGAATGGCTTATGGCTTACATGTTACAATAACAGCCTGCGCTTCTGCAATGGATAACTTAAAAGCCCGCCGTACAAGCCGGCGGGCAGCAATCGTTAAAACGGCCCCCAATTGATCATGACACCGATCACAATAAATACAAGTCCGATCAAGAACCAAATCAGAGCAAGCGGCACCATAAACCGAAGCCACTTGACGTACGGAATGCCGCTGGCGGCAAGCACCGCCATGAGAACGCCGGATGTCGGGTTCACACAGTTGACGACTCCTTCTCCAAGCATAACCGCTTCCACCGCAACCTGTCTCGTAATTCCCATCAAATCAGCGAGCGGCGCCAGGATTGGAATAAATACAACGGCTTCCCCAGACCCTGAAGAGATGAGAAAATGAAGCAGCGCACTGGCGATATACATGCCGATCGCACCGGCAATCGGGCTGAATCCATCCAAAAGCGAAGCCAAAGCATTGACGACTGTATCGAGGAGCTTGCCATTTTCAAGAATGACGGAAATGCTTCGTGCCATCCCGACAATCAGTGCCCCGTACACGAGGCTTTGGCAGCCCGTAATGAAGGTTTTGGCAATATCGTTTGCCGCAAGCCCGCCTATTAAACCGGCAAGGACAGAAATAAAAATAAACGTAGCAGCCATTTGGGAATCAGACCAGCCCAGCTTTAAAGCGCCGTATAAAAATCCAATCAGCGACAGTCCCGCTACAGCCAAAATAAGCTTATGGCGAACAGTAAACGGCACTGACTGATCTTCTTCTTTACCGGCTTCGCCCATTCCTGCCGCAGGAAACCAATCTGTTCCTAACACACTGGCATCTTTTGATTTTTTTAATTTTCTCGTATACAAATAGATATAAATAATAGAAGACAGCAAAAAGCATATGTATATCACAACTCGCAGGCCGATCCCCGAAAAAAGCGGCAGCTCCGCGATTGATTGCGATAAACCGAGCGGGGACGGCGATAAAATAGTAGAGTTAAATCCGGCATAGCAGCCGATGTAAATAACAGCGGCGCCCGCGACTGCATCCCATTTTAAGGACCGTGCGACAATGAGGCCGATGGGGATAAATCCAATTACTGAATTCACGACAATTCCGGTTGTTCCGAGAATGGAGAACAACGCGCCCACAATACAAATAAATAATAATTGCTTTGTGCGGAATTTGCTGATGACGTTGTAAATCAGGCCGTTGATGGCACCCGTTTTTTCTAAAATGGCAATGGTGCCGCCTGTGAATAAAATCAGAAAGATGATTGGTGCTGATCCGACCATTCCATCCTGAAGAGACGTAAAAAAGCTGATCAGGCTGACCGGAGACTGTTCAATAGAATGATAGCTTCCCGGAACAGCAGTGGTGACATCCCCCTTTGTCACGCGGTCAAATTCACCCGCCGGCACAATATACGAGGCAATGGCGCAAATGAAAGCAATAATAAATAAGAGGACATAGGCGTCAGGCATTTTAAATGTCGTTCGTTTTTTCTTAGGCTGTGTTTCGGCTGCTGGC
>NZ_JAVAXX010000240.1:0-9804 GCF_042709275.1 Bacillus sp. LR_5
AGAAAAAATGTAAGCGGATTCATTTAAGGGGGAATGGATGTGTTAGCAATCTTAGGCTTTCTCATGATGCTTGTGTTTATGGCATTGATCATGACAAAACGGCTTTCTGTTTTAACAGCATTAGTTTTGACGCCGATTGTGTTTGCGCTTATCGCCGGATTTGGATTTACTGAAGTTGGGGACATGATGATTTCGGGGATTCAGCAAGTCGCGCCGACTGCGGTCATGATTATGTTTGCGATCTTATATTTTGGAATTATGATTGATACAGGCCTGTTTGATCCAATGGTTGGCAAAATTTTAAGCATGGTCAAAGGAGACCCTTTAAAAATTGTTGTCGGGACAGCGGTCCTTACAATGCTCGTCGCCTTGGACGGAGATGGCTCGACAACGTACATGATTACGACAAGCGCCATGCTTCCGCTCTATTTGCTGCTAGGCATCCGGCCAATTATCTTGGCAGGAATCGCGGGAGTCGGCATGGGAATCATGAACACGATTCCATGGGGCGGTGCGACGCCGAGGGCGGCGAGTGCGCTGGGGGTTGATCCAGCTGAGCTTACAGGGCCGATGATTCCTGTCATTGCAAGCGGGATGCTTTGTATGGTGGCAGTTGCGTATGTGCTTGGAAAAGCGGAACGAAAGCGCCTTGGTGTGATTGAACTGAAACAGCCAGCCAATGCCAATGAACCGGCTGCTGCGGTTGAAGATGAGTGGAAGCGGCCGAAGCTTTGGTGGTTCAATTTATTGTTAACGCTTTCTTTAATAGGATGTTTAGTATCGGGTAAAGTCAGTTTAACCGTACTGTTTGTCATTGCGTTTTGTATTGCGCTGATTGTGAATTATCCCAATCTCGAGCATCAGAGACAGCGCATCGCGGCGCATTCCAGCAACGTGCTGGCTATCGGTTCAATGATTTTTGCCGCGGGGGTGTTCACGGGGATTTTGACAGGCACGAAAATGGTTGATGAAATGGCGATCTCGCTCGTGTCCATGATACCGGAACAAATGGGCGGATTGATCCCAGCGATTGTTGCCTTAACAAGCGGCATTTTCACATTCTTGATGCCGAATGACGCGTATTTCTACGGGGTGCTGCCGATTTTATCAGAAACAGCTGTCGCATACGGTGTGGATAAAGTGGAAATTGCCAGAGCCTCTATTATCGGCCAGCCGATTCATATGCTGAGTCCGCTTGTGCCATCCACTCATTTGCTTGTCGGGCTCGTCGGAGTTTCTATTGATGACCATCAAAAATTCGCATTGAAATGGGCGGTTCTTGCAGTGATCGTCATGACGGCTATCGCTCTATTGATCGGTGCGATCTCTATTTCCGTATGATAATTCAGGCGTAATGACACACACTAACGGCATACAACATTCCGGAGGTGTCATTATGAGTGATCCTTATATGCCGCTGACTTCAGTCAGAAGCGGAACGGGGTTCGAAGCGGCAAAAGGGGTGCACGGCCTGACTGTGCAAATTGCGAATGTCTATTTTATTCAGCTGCCTTCTGAACCTCACTCATTTGTTTTAATTGATGCCGGCATGCCTCAATCAGCCGGCATGATTGTCAATGAAGCCAAACAAAGATTCGGTGAAGGGTTTCAGCTGAAGGCGATTATTCTCACACACGGGCACTTTGACCATATTGGGGCAATCGAAGAAATCCTTGAGCATTGGGATGTGCCTGTTTATGTCCATTCTCGGGAAATGCCCTATGTAACAGGTAAAGAGGGTTATCCTCCGGCTCGTCCTGACAGCAAGAGCGGGCTGGTCGCCAAGCTGTCGCCGTTGTTTCCGCGGCACTCTATCGATATTTCCTCACATGTCCAGGCACTGCCGGAAGACGGTTCAGTTCCTTTTCTTGACGAGTGGATGTGGATCGCGACACCAGGACACACGCCGGGCCATATTTCGTTATTCCGCGATGACGGCCGCGTGCTTGTGGCAGGTGATGCTGTTATTACAGTGGAACAGGAGAAAATGGCTGACGTCTTGATACAAAAACAGGAGCTTCACGGGCCGCCGGCTTATTTCACGCCTGACACAGAGACGGCCGCGGAGTCCATTCTAAAGCTGGCCGGTCTTGAACCGGAAGCGTTATTGACAGGGCACGGCATACCGATGACCGGCAAAAACTTTCGAAGTGACTTAACTGAATTGGCAAATCGGTTATCGTCTATTTGACACCCGCACCACGCGGGTGTTTTTTATTGTTTTCCAGGAAGTTGCAGAAAAATCATTTGTCTTGCCGCTTAAAAACGATACAATGAAAAGCATGAAGTGATGTGAAGGGGAGAGTTTGTTGGAAGAAAAAGAAATACTCTGGAACGAAGCGAAAGCGTTTATTGCCGCATGCTATCAGGAATTGGGAAAGGAGGAGGAAGTGAAAGACCGTCTCGAGGACATTAAAAGTGAAATTGACCTGACCGGAAGCTATGTACATACGAAGGAAGAGCTGGAGCACGGAGCGAAAATGGCTTGGAGAAACAGCAACCGCTGCATCGGCAGATTGTTCTGGAATTCGCTGAATGTTATTGACAGACGAGACGTCCGGACGAAGGAGGAAGTGCGTGACGCCCTCTTTCACCATATTGAAACCGCCACCAATAACGGGAAAATCAGACCGACCATTACGATTTTCCCTCCGGAAGAGAAGGGTGAAAAGCAAGTCGAGATCTGGAATCATCAGCTGATCCGGTACGCTGGATATGAGTCAGACGGAGAAAGAATCGGCGACCCGGCTTCCTGTTCCCTGACAGCAGCCTGCGAAGAGCTCGGCTGGCGCGGAGAACGAACGGATTTTGACCTGCTGCCGCTCATTTTTCGCATGAAAGGCGACGAACAGCCTGTCTGGTATGAGCTGCCGCGTTCACTTGTGATCGAGGTTCCAATCACACATCCGGACATCGAGGCGTTTTCTGATTTGGAGCTGAAGTGGTACGGCGTGCCTATCATCTCTGATATGAAGCTTGAGGTCGGGGGCATTCATTATAATGCCGCGCCATTTAACGGCTGGTATATGGGCACGGAGATCGGAGCGAGAAACCTCGCAGATGAAAAGCGGTACGACAAGCTGAAAAAAGTAGCGTCCGTGATCGGCATCGCCGCTGATTACAATACGGATTTATGGAAGGATCAAGCGCTAGTTGAATTGAATAAAGCTGTGCTGCACTCGTATAAAAAGCAGGGTGTCAGCATCGTTGACCATCATACAGCGGCAAGCCAGTTTAAACGGTTTGAAGAACAGGAGGAAGAAGCGGGCAGAAAGCTGACGGGGGACTGGACGTGGCTGATTCCGCCAATTTCACCCGCTGCCACTCATATCTTCCACCGATCCTATGATAACTCAATCGTTAAGCCGAACTATTTTTATCAAGATAAGCCTTATGAGTAAACACTAGAAAATCGATGATGGCCTTCAAGGCTGCGGGATTCAGTCACAGAGATGTCGGTAACCTTTGAGAAAGGGCTTCCGTTCTTTACAGCCTCAACAAACGATTGCAGGGCGTTTTCCGGACCCTCTGCCAAAATCTCGACACGCCCGTCATCACGGTTTTTGACCCAGCCGGCCAGTTTTCGCTTATCAGCTTCCATTTGAACAAAATAGCGAAAGCCCACACCTTGAACCCGGCCGTCTACAATGATTCGGTATTGAAGCATGTAAAAACCACCTTTTCTTTTTATGATAATCAATCATTTTACAACCTGTAAAGGGGATGTGTTTGTATGAAACCAGAGCGCTATTCAGTTCTTTCTCTTAATCTGGGAAAACCGCAGACGCTTGAATATGACGGAAAGAAAATCGATACCGGCATCATGAAGCGTCCGGCTGAATCAGCCGTCATGCTGTATCGGGAGAATTTTGAAGGAGACGGACAGGCGGACCTCGTCAACCACGGCGGACCTGATAAGGCTGTCTGTGTCTACCCGGCGGAGCATTATCCGTTTTGGGAAGAGTTCCTCTCAAGACCGCTGTCAAATGCCGCATTTGGAGAAAATCTGACGGTCGCGGGCCTGACTGAGGAGAATGTTTGCATCGGGGATGTGTTCAGGCTTGATGAAGCTGTTGTTCAGGTCAGCCAGCCGCGCCAGCCGTGTGTAAAGCTGGCGAAAAAGTTTGGTGTAAAAGAAATGGTGCTGAAGGTCCAGCAAACCGGCTATACAGGGTTTTATTTTCGCGTGCTGGAGGAGGGCAGGGTGTCTCCCGGCGCGAACCTTGAATTGCTGTCCAGAGGAGAGAAGGGCATATCCGTCCAGTTCGCCAACCGCATCAACTACCATGATGCAAAAAATCTCACCGCCATTGAACGGATTTTAAGTGAGGCTGCACTATCGGAAAGCTGGAGAGCGTCCTTTATGAAAAAAAAGGACAGGCTGCTGCCGGTTGAATAGAAAAAAGCCGCGCATATCAACGTGCGCGGCTTTGCCATATTTAAGATTGTTTTTTCTTTGTTTCAAGCAGGTTGGCAAGAAAATAGGTTTTATAGCTTTGAAGCTTTCTTCCCTCATGGTGCGTGATCCCCTGCTTTTTTAGTTCTGCCACATACCAGCCTTTACTGCCGTAATGCATGTCAGAAAACTCCTTTCCCTATCTGATTTCGAAACGATTGGCATTGTAACATCTATAAAAAGATGCTGAAAAGAGATGCGGGGAAAACTGAGCCTTTCGAACTAGATGTGCGAATGTTCTTCTGTATGTATATGCGGAGCAAAAGCCGAATATGATTTAATGGCCGGTTAGTTTGATCATGACAACGCCAAATGTCATAATGGCGAAAACAATGCCGATATATGTGAGCATCCCGTTTTTTTTCTTAACGCCGTAAACGGTTATAATGATGCCTTCAATGAAAAAAATGATGCCGAAAATAATAAACCACATGCAGATAAAGGCTCCTTTCACAGACATAATAGTAGTGTAGCATATCTGAAAGAGCCGGGCTGTGATAATATCAAGAAAGCCGGGCGCATATCGCCCGGCTCATGTTTTATTGTTTATCAACCAATTTGACCAGAAGCTGTGCCAAATGTTCTTTCTCATCTTCGTCTGCAACGCTCCAAAGCTCTTGCAGCAGCATTTCTTCACCGTTTTGCGGCTCTTCATGCTTTGCGAGATAGTCTCCCAGGATCGCAGCGCTTTTCACAAGCTTGCCGTCATCCAATCCCAGCTTTTTGCCTCGGTTGACTTGTTTTTTCAGGTAGCCTTTAAATTCATCAAAGTCTTTTAAAATGTCTTCTTTTATTGTGCCATGCATCGCGTTCATTTCGTTTTCAATTTGGATTTTTTCTTGATCTCTGTTCATTGCAAGACCTCCTCGTGCAGAATAATGATGTTTTACCTGCTAATGGAGGAGGTTAAACCTGCCGGAAGCCCGGAATGTGTTTTACAGTTTCGTCAGGATAATCGGTTCATCTTTTGTGATGACGATCGTGTGTTCAACTTGGGCAACCATGCTTTTATCCGGCGTCTTGAACGTCCAGCCGTCTCCAGCTTCAACAATCGTTTCTGCTTTCGTTGAAATAAACGGTTCAAGCGCGATGACTGTGCCATTTTTGAACAGTGCGTTATCAAACGGATCATAATAGTTCATGATGTGATTCGGCGATTCATGCAGGCTTCGGCCGATTCCGTGGCCGGTCAGGGTTTTGATGACGGTAAAGCCTTGAGAGCGTGCTTCATGATAAACGGCTCTTCCGATCTGGTTTTGGCGCTTGCCCGCTTTTGCCTGCTGAAGCCCCTTTTGAAAAGCGTTTTCCGCGCATTGGCAAAGCTTATGAAGGCGTTCTTCTCCTTCACCGAGCACAAATGAGATGCCTGTGTCGGAATAGAAGCCGCCAAATTCAGCGGAGATGTCGATGTTGACAAGGTCCCCTGCTTTTAAAATTTTGGATGTGCTTGGTATGCCGTGAGCCACTTCATCATTTACGCTGATGCATGTCACGCCTGGAAAATCGTATTCCTTCTCAGGAGCTGAAACGGCGCCATGCTCATCAAGCACAGCTTTTCCGATAAGGTCAAGGTCTTTTGTGCTCATGCCGGGCTCTGCCTTCCGCTTCATTTCTTCACGCGCAAGCGCGACGATTCTTCCGATTTTTTTCAGGCCTTCTAATTCTTGATCGTTTGTTACAATCATCTGTCATTCCCGCTTTCTTTTTAAATAATCTAGATTAAGCTTACCACAACTGTCTTAAAAATAGGAAACACACGGACCTGGGAAAAAAGAAATACCCCCGGGAAAATTGGTATAGATCACTAGATATCTTATGTGGTATATTTGAAAAAAAAGGGTATGAGGGGGATGGGTATGCTTTCATTTTTACAAAAACTCGGGAAGTCATTTATGCTCCCGATTGCAGTTCTGCCTGCGGTTGGAATTATCCTTGCGCTTGGCAGAGAGGATGTATTTAATATCCCGTTTGTCTATCAGGCGGGGACGGCGGTTTTTGATCATCTGCCGCTTATTTTTGCGATCGGAATTGCCATCGGCATTTCAAAAGACAGCAATGGGGCAGCGGGTTTATCAGGGGCGATATCGTATCTGATGCTTGACGCGGCAACAAAGACAATTGATAAAACAAATAACATGGCGGTGTTTGGGGGAATTATTGCCGGTTTAATTGCCGGTTACACCTATAACCGCTTCAAGGATACCAAGCTGCCTGAATATCTCGGGTTCTTCAGTGGCAGACGGCTTGTGCCGATTTTAACAGCCATTATTACGATCATTTTAGCGGGCATATTCGGAGTCGTCTGGCCGCCGATTCAATCGTGTATAAACTCATTTGGAGAGTGGATGCTGGGGCTCGGCGGCATCGGGGCAGGCATATTCGGCCTATTCAACAGGCTGTTAATTCCGCTTGGCCTTCACCATGTGCTGAACAATATTTTTTGGTTCCAATTCGGGGAATATAACGGAGTGACAGGGGATCTGGCGCGCTTTTTCGCGAAAGATCCGACAGCGGGCACATATATGACCGGATTCTTCCCAATCATGATGTTCGGTCTTCCGGCGGCGTGTCTGGCTATGGTTGTGACTGCGAAGCCGTCTAAACGGAAAGCGACGGCTGGGATGATGATTGGGTTTGCTTTAACGGCGTTTATCACAGGGATTACGGAGCCGATTGAGTTTGCATTTATGTTTTTATCTCCGCTTTTATACGCTGTTCACGCGGTCTTAACCGGGTTATCTTTATTTATCGTCAACTGGCTCGGCATCCGCTCAGGCTTCTCTTTTTCAGCCGGAGCTATCGATTATGTGCTCAGCTATGGAATCGCGGAAAAACCGCTGCTTCTGCTTTTGGTAGGTATATGCTATGCGGCAGTATACTTTATCGTGTTTTATGTACTGATTAAGGCTTTGAATTTAAAAACGCCTGGACGGGAAGACGATGATGTAGATGAAGTGCTGGATGAAAATACTGTTCAGGATGTAAATGAAAACATCATGCTGAAAGGGCTCGGCGGAAAAGAAAACCTTCAAACCATTGATCATTGCGCCACAAGGCTGCGACTGACTGTGAAGGATACCGCTTTGGTGGATGAAGCGCTGCTAAAGAAAGCAGGCGCAAAAGGGGTTGTCAAATCAGGGGGGCAATCGGTTCAAGTCATTATTGGCCCGAATGTGGAATTTGCGGCGGAAGAATTGAGGGCTGCTGTCAAATAAAAAAGCGGAGAGGTTGCCCTCTCCGCTTTTTCTTATTTATCTTCGTTATCCTTTGACGTTTCGGAAGAATCTTCGTCATGTTTTGTGTAATCATAATCAGAAGGATTCACCTTCTTAAAACCTTTCGGCTCGTAGAACCGCAGCAGGTCTCCGTTTATGATTTTATCGGACATTTCAAGTTCCTTCTTGACGAGCGAGTCTTCTGACTTGTCGACTTCGGATTCATCGAGTTCTTTTCCGGTTTTCGTGTCGTAATACTTACCGGATATTTTCGTGTACTTCGGTGAAATAAAGTCTCCGTTTCGGAACGGAATCACTTCACGGTGTTCTTTCGATAAAATATCAGAACCGGACATCAGATAGTCCTTCGTATCCACTCCGAGCAGATGCAGAATGGTAGGAGCCACATCAACGTCTCCGGCATATTTATGAACTTTCTCGCCCTTCACGCCGGCAGCGTGGATAAAGAGCGGCACCCGTTGAAGCTGGGCATTGTCGTAATCAGTGATTTCATCTTTGCCAAGCACTTTCGCCATCGCTTTATTGTGGTTTTCAGAGATGCCGTAGTGGTCTCCGTACATCACAATAATCGATTTATCATATAACCCGTCTTTTTTCAGATCATTGAAGAATTGTTCAATGGACTGATCAAGGTAATGGGCTGACTGGAAGTAGTTATCGACGACAGAGTCACCAAAGTCTCCAGCCGGGAAGTCTGTATCCCCCTCATCCATTCCGAATGGGAAGTGGTTAGACAGGGTAATGAACTTCGTATAGAACGGCTGCGGCAGGCTTTCCAGCAGCGGCATTGATTCTTTGAAGAACGGTTTGTCTTTCATGCCGTAGTTTTTCGTGTTTTCTTCGTTCATGTCATAGTAAGCAGAATCAAAGAATTTATCAATGCCTTCCGCCTTGTACATTTCGTTACGGTTCCAGAACGTCTGCGTGTTCCCGTGGAAAGTAGCAGATGTGTAATTCTTAGACTTCAGAATCGCCGGAACGGATTGCAGCGTGTTTTGCGCTTTGTTTACGAAAACTGAACCTTGAGCCAGCGGGTACAGAGAGTTTTCCATCATAAATTCAGCATCAGATGTTTTACCTTGTCCCGTTTGGTGGAAAAAGTTATCAAAGTAGAACGTTTCGTTATCATGTGCCAGTTTATTTAAGAACGGTGTCACTTCTTTGCCGTCAATTTTATAGTCGATGATAAATGACTGCAAAGATTCAAGTGAAACGTAAATGACGTTTTTTCCTTCCGCTTTGCCGAAATACACGTTATTCGGCACATCGTAATTGGCTTTCATGTAGTTTTCCACTTCCGTCACGTCGCTGGAATCGGCAAGCGCGCGCTGGCTGTTGGACTTGATATTCTGTACAGCGTCATAAATCGTGAAATTGTATGTTCCCAAGTATTTCACAAGATAGTTCCGGTCGAATGATCTTGTCAGCAATTCAGGACGGTCTGATTCCGCAACTGCCAGGTTGATCAAGAACACAAGAATTGAAGACGCAAAAATAATTCGGAACGATTTTTTGCTTGACGTTTCGGCAGGCTTGTTTACTTTGATCGCCAAGATGATCAGGATGATCGTATCGATAAAGTAAAAGGCGTCAGTCGGTCTCATCAGCGAAAATGCGCTGTCTCCGAGTTGGCCGCCGTTTGTTTTAGCCTGCATAATGACCGGAATTGTAATAAAATCATTGAAAAATCTGTAGTACACAATGTTGGCGTACAGTAAAAAAGACATTAAAAAATGAATCACTATAATGGCTGTCTGCTGTAATTTTTTCTTGAACAAGAGTCCAAAGCCAAGAAAGAACAAGCTTGAGCTAAGAGGATTCACAAAAAGCAATATTTTTTGTATCGTGTTGTCTATTCCTAAGTTGAAGTTCAGGACATAACCGACATACGTTTTGATCCATAACAGGACGACCGCGATTAAGAAGAAGGCCAGTCCTCTTTCTTTTATAAATGTTTTCATTGTTACACTCCTTTTTTCCGATCCAGTTCGAGCGAAACGATAGAAAAAACGAACGTATCCAATATAACACGAATCAGCAGATTAGAAAAGTGAAAATCGTATGAGGGAGAAAGTGGCGAAAAACGCCGTCGAATCAACGTTTCGCTTAGAT
>NZ_JAVAXX010000241.1:0-9797 GCF_042709275.1 Bacillus sp. LR_5
CAATATGACATACAATGCGCCTGTATTTGAATTTATTTTTAAGGGGGAAATCACATGGCTCAATCTCATTCTGGTTCAGTTAACTATTTTGGAAGCGTAAACAAAGTGGTTTACGAAGGGAAAGATTCCACTAATCCTTTAGCATTTAAATATTATAATCCTCAAGAAGTAATCGGCGGAAAAACGATGAAAGAGCATTTGCGATTTTCTATTGCCTATTGGCATACATTTACTGCTGATGGCACAGATGTTTTTGGAGCAGCTACAATGCAAAGACCATGGGATCACTATAAAGGCATGGATCTAGCTAGGGCGAGAGTAGAAGCAGCATTTGAGATGTTTGAAAAACTAGATGCACCATTTTTTGCTTTTCATGACCGAGATATTGCACCAGAAGGAAGTACGTTAAAAGAGACAAATCAAAATTTAGATATTATCGTGGGCATGATTAAAGATTACATGAGAAATAGCAACGTTAAGTTATTATGGAATACTGCGAACATGTTTACAAACCCCCGTTTCGTCCATGGTGCCGCGACTTCTTGCAATGCAGATGTGTTTGCGCATGCTGCAGCACAAGTAAAAAAAGGGTTAGAAACAGCAAAAGAGCTTGGCGCCGAGAACTATGTATTTTGGGGCGGCCGTGAAGGATACGAAACATTGTTAAATACCGATTTAAAATTTGAGCTTGATAATTTGGCAAGATTTATGCATATGGCAGTAGATTATGCGAAGGAAATCGAGTATACAGGGCAGTTTTTGATTGAACCAAAACCAAAAGAGCCGACCACCCATCAATATGATACAGATGCAGCAACAACCATTGCCTTTTTGAAGCAATATGGCTTAGACAATCATTTTAAATTAAATCTAGAAGCCAATCATGCCACATTAGCCGGGCATACATTCGAACATGAATTACGCATGGCAAGAGTACATGGTCTTCTTGGCTCTGTTGATGCGAACCAGGGGCATCCTCTTTTAGGCTGGGACACGGATGAATTTCCGACAGATTTATATTCTACGACATTAGCAATGTACGAAATCCTGCAAAATGGCGGCCTTGGAAGCGGTGGATTAAACTTTGACGCGAAGGTCAGAAGATCTTCTTTTGAGCCTGATGATTTAGTATATGCCCATATTGCAGGGATGGATGCATTTGCAAGAGGATTGAAAGTAGCCCACAAATTAATCGAAGATCGTGTGTTTGAAGATGTGATTCAACATCGTTATCGCAGTTTTACTGAAGGAATTGGTCTTGAAATTACAGAAGGAAGAGCTAATTTCCATACTCTTGAGCAATATGCGCTAAATAATAAAACAATTAAAAACGAATCTGGAAGACAGGAGCGATTAAAAGCGATATTGAACCAATACATCTTAGAAGTATAACAGAAGAAAGAGGAGCCCCAGATCCATCTATAAGAAGATATAGCAAGATAGCCAAGTCACCTAACTACCCGTCATGAT
This sequence comes from Bacillus sp. LR_5, assembly GCF_042709275.1. Classification (NCBI taxonomy): domain Bacteria; kingdom Bacillati; phylum Bacillota; class Bacilli; order Caryophanales; family Bacillaceae; genus Bacillus; species Bacillus sp. LR_5. Next base: position 1,471 of record NZ_JAVAXX010000241.1, read on the forward strand.
TCCTTTGCTATTTCTTATTGTTATGACGGGTAATTTCTATAATTGGGATTTAATTAGAGTGAATGGTTTTTTTAAAAGGTTAAGGAGTGAAAAAATGAAGTATGTCATTGGAATAGATCTTGGAACGAGTGCTGTTAAAACCATTCTAGTCAATCAAAACGGCAAGGTTTGTGCAGAAACGTCCAAAAGTTATCCGCTCATCCAAGAGAAGGTCGGATATAGTGAGCAAAATCCTGAAGACTGGGTGCACCAAACAATTGAAGCATTGGCTGAATTGGTTTCTAAATCCAATGTTCAAGCCAAGGATATTGACGGGATAAGCTATTCAGGACAAATGCATGGGTTAGTACTGCTTGACAAAGATCGTCAGGTGTTACGTAATGCCATTCTTTGGAATGATACCAGAACGACGCCTCAATGTATCAGGATAACCGAGAAATTTGGCGATAACCTGCTTGACATCACAAAAAACCGTGTTCTAGAAGGGTTTACATTACCTAAAATGTTATGGGTGAAGGAACATGAACCTGAACTTTTTAAAAAAACTGCTGTTTTTTTGCTTCCGAAAGACTATGTGAGATTCCGTATGACTGGTGCGATTCACACCGAATACTCCGATGCAGCAGGAACTTTACTTTTACATATTACTCGCAAGGAGTGGAGCGATGATATTTGCAATCAATTTGGTATTTCTGCAGATATTTGTCCTCCGCTTGTTGAATCTCATGAATGTGTAGGATCGCTGCTTCCGAACGTTGCGGCGGAGACAGGGCTATTGAAAAAAACAAAAGTGTACGCTGGGGGAGCAGATAATGCCTGCGGTGCTATTGGAGCGGGGATTCTTTCTTCCGGCAAAACATTATGCAGTATTGGGACGTCAGGGGTCATACTTTCCTACGAAGAAGGCAAAGAAAGAGACTTTAAAGGGAAAGTGCACTTTTTTAATCATGGAAAAAAGGACTCTTTTTATACGATGGGAGTCACGCTCGCTGCAGGATACAGCTTGGACTGGTTTAAAAGAACGTTTGCACCAAACGAATCGTTTGAGCAATTATTGCAGGGGGTGAAATCTATTCCGATAGGAGCCAATGGACTACTATACACTCCTTATTTGGTTGGTGAAAGAACGCCACATGCAGATTCTGCTATTCGGGGAAGCTTAATCGGAATGGATGGATCCCACAAAAGAGAGCACTTTTCGAGGGCAATAATGGAAGGCATCACATTCTCTTTACATGAATCAGTTGAGCTATTCCGCGAAGCAGGAAAATCAGTTCATACTGTTGTTTCTATTGGTGGGGGAGCTAAAAATGAAACGTGGCTGCAAATGCAAGCTGATATTTTCAATGCGAAGGTGATTAAGTTAGAAAATGAACAAGGTCCAGCCATGGGGGCCGCTATGCTAGCTGCCTTTGGGAGTAGGTGGTTTGAATCCCTTGAAGAATGTGCAGAGCAGTTCATTCGTGAAGCTGCTACATTTTATCCAAAGGAACAAAATGTTCAAAAATATAAAACACTATTCGAGTTGTATAAGAAAATTTACCCACACACAAAGGATCTAAATGCAGCTTTGAAGAGCTTTCGAAAAAACTAGTCATAGTGTGGTTCGTAAAGAGTGTATTTTTTGTCAGGAGATCAACGAAAGAACAATTACGATTAATCATCATCAAAGACCTTTAATGACATAGCAACTTTATTTTTAATCACAAAACACTAAGTTATTACAATAGTAACTTAACTGATAGCAGGAACAATAATATAACTACTATGGCTGCCTTTTTTTGAGAGATGGTGAGAACAAACATTACGGTAAGGCCTAAATACAACCTAATCAAACAGGAGGAATACCGAATGAAACAAAAAAGAATGAAGTTTTTGTTAGCGGTTTTATTTAGTGTAGCGCTGACATTACCTGCATGGCCCGCACAGGCGGCAACTACTATTACCTCAAATCAAACTGGCTCCCAAGATGGCTATGATTATGAATTGTGGAAGGATTATGGGAACACCAGTATGACGCTCAATAGCGGCGGCGCATTTAGTGCCCAGTGGAGTAACATTGGGAATGCTTTATTCCGAAAAGGCAAGAAATTTGATACAACCAAGACTCACTCACAACTTGGAAACATATCAATGAATTACAACGCAACCTTCAATCCGGGAGGAAATTCCTATCTGTGTGTTTATGGATGGACGAAAGACCCACTCGTAGAATATTACATCGTCGATAATTGGGGCACCTATAGACCGACCGGAATGCCAAAGGGCACTTTTACTGTTGATGGGGGGACATATGATATTTATGAGACCACTCGAATCAATCAACCTTCGATTATAGGTATCGCAACCTTTAAACAGTATTGGAGTGTCCGGCAGACAAAACGAACGAGCGGAACCGTATCTGTCAGCGAACACTTCAAGAAGTGGGAAAGCTTAGGAATGCCAATGGGTAAGATGTATGAAACCGCGCTAACGGTAGAGGGATATCAAAGTAATGGCAGTGCTAATGTAACTACTAATGTACTGACTATCGGAGGGAAAAGTAAATAATCCTTACTCTTGATTTACGATGAAAATTGGAAGTGTGTTCACACACAAATAACCCCTCACATTAACGTGAAGGGGTGTTTTTTATTATTTATTTTAGATTGGTAAGCAGAATGGAAACTAGACACGCCAGCTACATCTTCCTTAACTCAGTTTGCAAACGTTTCTGTTCCTCGAGTTGACGATGGAGCAGAAGAGGTTTCATTTTCATTTGTACTGGAAGTTTCACTCAATTCTTTCTTTGGGAGATGCATTCTGATACGTTGCTGCTTTTTTACCCTTAGTGTTTGTCTGTTTCACGCAACCATTAAATCCTCTGTTAGTCACATAACCATTCCTGCTCCAGATTGAAAGTTTTTCTGATTTCGCTTCTTGCTCATCTTTCGTAAATTGGTCTATGTATTTTGTGTTAGGCTCATATACATACGCTACTCTGGCCAATCCTTCTTTCAATAATGTCTCTTGAACAGACTTGCCATCGACATAAACGTAAGCTAACAGTCTTCCATACTTATCTCTGCGATCGCCTTTATCAAATTCCAGCTGAAGCTTACCGCTGTTGACCAATTCTTTATTTCGTTTTGACGCATCTTCACCGTATGGTTGAACACAAGAATGTGGTTTCTTCGTCTCAGGTGTATCAACGAGCAAGTAGCGAACTGTGTCTTCCTTTCCGTTGTAAATAACCTTAATCGTATCTCCATCAACTGCTCTATCTAATGTAACATTCACCAATTTCTTATGATTTTTTGAATGAGATGTGCCAGCCTTTTGTTCTGGCTGTTTATTTTCATTAGATTGAGTATCTTGAGAGACTTGCTCTGTGTCATTAGAATCTGAATGGCTTTTTTCTGCGTGATTTGATTCACAAGCTGCCAAAGTAATGCTTAAAACGAATGCGATAATACTGACCAAAACTTTCTTCATATGATTTCCTCTCTAGAATGTAAGTTCTTGTATGCTCTCCTTTAAATCGGTTAAACATCATCATTATAACGAGTTGTACATTTTTTGTGAATGAAAAATATCCATAACGCTAAGGGAGATTACATTGAATGCTTACAGTCAAAATGTAAACTTCACAATGAAGTGACAAAAACATACCTATCACACAAAGGAAACAAACAATTCTGAAGATTATATTGATTGAAAACGCTTTTGGAATTATGATAATATCAGATGTGACAATAATGTGACAAAAACATCACTACAACATAACAATTCATCGCTTATGTGTATTCTATCGACGAAATATGAAAGCGATTACAAATCCAGAGGCAGAAGTCTAAGATAGAGATGACTTTAGTTTTGTATCAATATCCACACTGAAAGAACTTATTAAGTATTCTTAATAAAGGCAGGGGAAATGGATATGAATGAACATCGAAATCGAAGATTGAAATTAATAATGATTTCAGCAACATTTGGAGGGCTTCTCTTTGGATATGACACCGGAGTTATAAATGGAGCTTTGCCTTTTATGGCAAGACCAGATCAGCTTCAGTTAACACCGGTTACAGAAGGGCTTGTTACAAGCATTCTTTTATTAGGTGCGGCGTTCGGAGCGTTGTTATGCGGCAGATTAGCTGATCGCTATGGCCGCCGTAATATGATCCTTAATCTTTCTTTTTTATTCTTCCTGGCATCACTTGGAACAGCGTTAGCACCTAATGTTTTAATCATGGCGGTCTTTCGTTTTTTGCTCGGGCTGGCTGTTGGGGGAGCTTCAGCGATGGTACCGGCCTTTTTAGCAGAAATGGCACCGCATGAGAAGAGAGGACGTATGGTAACCCAAAATGAGCTAATGATTGTTGGCGGGCAATTTTTAGCATATGTTTTTAATGCGATCCTTGGTGTAACAATGGCAAATACCGGACATGTTTGGAGATACATGCTGGTCCTTTGTGCCGTTCCGGCTTTAATGTTATTTGCCAGTATGCTCAAGGTTCCAGAAAGCCCGAGATGGCTAATCTCCAAAGGCAAAAAAAGTGAGGCGCTGCGTGTTCTTAAACAAATTCGAGAAGAGAAACGTGCAGAGGCTGAATGTAGAGAAATACAAGCAGCGGTAGAAAAAGATACAGAACTGAAGAAGGCATCACTCAGTGACTTTTCTACACCATGGCTGCGCCGTCTTTTACTCATTGGAATTGGTGTTGCCATAGTGAATCAAATTACAGGTGTTAACTCGATTATGTATTATGGCACTCAAATCCTTAAAGAATCTGGTTTTGGTACAAAAGCAGCTTTAATCGCTAATATTGGGAATGGGCTGATATCGGTCATAGCAGTTATATTTGGGATTTGGCTGGTCGGAAAAGTGAGCCGGCGTCCAATATTATTGATTGGTTTGGCGGGGACCACGACAGCACTTTTATTAATAGCAATATTCACAATAGTGCTTGATGGATCTGCAGCACTCCCTTATGCTGTACTTTCTTTGACCGTTTTATTTCTTGCCTTTATGCAAGGATGCGTAGGGCCTGTGACTTGGCTGGTCATAGCAGAAATATTCCCTCAAAGATTAAGAGGGCTTGGTTCTGGAATAAGTGTTTTTTTTCTGTGGATTTTAAACTTTATGATTGGTTTTGCTTTTCCAATATTGCTTAGCACTGCAGGTTTGTCTTTTACATTCTTTATATTCGTGGCGTTGGGTATATTGGCAATCGGTTTTGTTTACAAATTCATGCCGGAAACAAAGGGGCGTACACTTGAAGAACTAGAAGAGCATTTCCGTTCTCAACACGATAAAGATACCCCTGAAAAATCAGCTATTGAGGTATAATAAAATCATTATACTGATGCATGAAATCTCTCTGCTTATAGGAGGGATTTTTTGTTTGGTTTCAGAAAAGTAAAACCCCTCCGGTAGCGGAATCTTGATTCAGCATAAAAGAGAGATTTTGGGGTATTTACAAAAAACGCAAAGCCAAAACTACACGTATAATACTGGAGTTGATACTTTAAAAATCTCGCCATCTCTTATATAAAAACGAGGGATGCGGCGGCTTAATGTAGACACGACTTCATAGTTAATCGTATTGAGCATTTCAGCCACTTCATCAACGGAAATCTCGGCTCCTTTTTGCTTACCGTAAATCACGACTTCTTCTCCTTGTTTACCTTCACCGTTCTCTCCTAAACTGACCATGATCATATCCATTGTTACTCTTCCCGCCACTGGGACTCGTTTTCCGCGATGAAGAACAAACCCGCGATTTGAAAGTGCACGGGAATAACCGTCAGCATATCCGATCGGGAGTGTAGCAATGACTTCGTCGGGTTCTGCAATGTATGTAGCACCATAGCTAATGGTTCGGGGTTCTGTCCGCATGGTTTTCACATAAGCGATACGCGCCTTTAAACTTAATGCAGGAACAAGCTTCACGAGGTTTAGTTGTTTGATATAGGTTGAAGGATATAACCCATATAAGCCGATACCTAAACGAATCATATCAGCACTAAATTCCGGAAAAGCAATAGCTGCAGCCGTGTTGCTCATGTGCACGGTGGGCAGTTCAATGCCCTGGTTCTTTAAAAAGCTGAGAAAACTAATGAATTTATCGTGCTGCAGCTTGGTTAGTGTGGTGTCAGCTTCATCAGCTGTAGAAAAATGTGTAAATATCCCTGTCCACCTGAGGGATTTGCTTGCCTTTAGTGCCTTCACTACTGCTAAAAGTTCTTCCTTTGTGCGTACACCTAATCGTCCCATCCCAGTATCCACGTTAATATGAATAGCCAGCCGGTCAGTACTCGCTTCTTTTTCCAATATCTCGTTAGCTTCTTTCATCCAATCAACCTGAAATGCTGATAATGTTATATTCCAAGCTGCTGACTTTTTCACACAACTAAGGGAGGTAAAACCAAGCACAAGGATAGGTGCTGTAATCCCCGCTTTTCGTAAAACGATTCCTTCCTCCACGCTGGCAACAGCGAGCTCACTCGCCCCGTGTTCCAGTGCATGGCGCGCCACTTCTACAGACCCATGACCATAACCGTTCGCTTTTACGACAGCCATAATTTTGCTTTTATTTGGAATATGACGGCGAATTGTTCGCAAATTTTTTTTTATGGCATCAAGATTGACTTCAATCCAAACTTCTCGGCAAAGCTTTGTCATTAAGCTTCCTTCCTTCTTATGGAATAGTAAAAACCGCATTTAGCCGTAAAATAAATGTTAATTGTTGGATGGTTTCGATCTTATTTTATTCAACTTCATTTGAAATCATTCAACAGTAAATCTATGATATATGAGAAGGTGTCATCGATGCCGAAATATTTGCTTTCAATGTTCTATAACCCAAATGTGAAACTGAAGATACTGGCCGGGCTAACTCTTCTTGATAAAGAACTGGGGAACGCCTATTGTTACTGAACATAGGAAGAACTTTTTAAATGGGAAGGCTGAGAAAATGTGTAAAAGAAGGCCGGTATCAAACCGCAGTTGATTCCTGTTCCACAAACCTAACATCTGAGTATATAATTAAATTCATGTTCAGAAAATCGTTTAAGTGAGGAGTATACATGAAAAGGGGAGTTAGTTTTCAAATACCGAATGAATATGGAAATTATCTATGGAGAATACTGCAGCCGTTAGAAATAGCTAATTATAAGTGGGAAACGAGTGGGGAATCTTATTTTGTTGTAGACGGAGAGCTAGATAATGAGGAGCTCTTTAATGATTACGCAATTGTTGAGGGGACTGACTTTGCGAATCGATTAAAAACAAATCAGTACTACACCATTTTCGTTGAATTGAAAGCATTTCCATTTGGAAAAACGGTTAATGAAGTCCAGACATATGAAGAGTTTGTTGACAGTGATTGCGAACTTGTCCTTTTGATAGCAGATAATAGCTATGTTTCGATTTACTGTAAAAACAAAAATACCAGTGAAAAACTTTACTTCAATGCTTTAAAGAATGATTTTGAAGAAGTTCTATTTATAACTGATGAAAACGACACAAGAACAGGCCTTACCGTATGGTAATTCAATAATGTTAAAGGAGTAATACATATGACAATGCAAATTAAAATCAAATATCTAGATGAAACACAAACAAGAATCAGTAAAATTGAGCAAGGTGATTGGATCGATCTTCGAGCAGCTGAAGATGTAGCAATTAAAAAAGGTGAATTTAAACTTGTCCCATTAGGTGTAGCTATGGAATTGCCCGAAGGTTACGAAGCACATGTCGTTCCTCGTTCGAGTACATATAAGAACTTTGGCGTTATTCAAACAAACTCAATGGGTGTTATCGATGAGTCTTATAAGGGAGACAACGATTTTTGGTTCTTTCCTGCTTATGCGTTACGTGACACAGAGATTAACAAAGGGGATCGGATCTGCCAGTTCAGAATCATGAAAAAGATGCCGGCAGTTGAATTAATTGAAGTCGAGCGTTTAGGGAATGAAGATAGAGGAGGACACGGTTCAACGGGAACGAAGTAAATAATAAAAACCTTGGCTGTATTCATGCTTTGATCTGAACAATGGAAGTTTCAGCCAAGGTACATATAATAATATGTATTAAAATGAATATTTTAATACGAAGGGTTTAATTATAAACAAATTTTAAAAAGGGAGGTTTTGGAAAAGAGAAATAGTAATAACTAAAGTAGATAAAGAACCTAAAGATGTCAAAGAAATAATTTTTCTGGTGCTTTGCTTTTTTGAAGGTTTACTTAGTTCATGAACAACTGCACCCCATAAAAGCATGGAGGCTAAAACTATAATACTTATATACATATAGATGCTCCTTTTCTTATTTACAGTTTTTACAT
>NZ_JAVAXX010000242.1:0-9790 GCF_042709275.1 Bacillus sp. LR_5
AGAGCGGCCCGATAGATAATAGGGCGAAGAAACTACTGAGCCTTGTTTTTGTGTGCTTATAAATAAAACCCCGCATTCGGTATGCGGGGTTTTTGTCATGCTTGCGGCTCATTGAGCAAATGAAGCTCTTCCTCTGTCAGCTCACGGTATTCTCCGGGTGCCAGAGCGGGATCTAGGGAAACGCGTCCCATCGAAAGCCGCTTCAGATAAACCACTTCATTGCCGACTGCCTTTGCCATTTGCTTGACCTGATGGTATTTTCCTTCTGTAATTGTCAGGTATATCACGGTATTGCCACTGTCGTTTGTTTTGATTTCCGCTTTTGCCGGCTTTGTTTTATAGCCGCCCTCTATGTAGACACCCGTTTCCAAATCGGAGATGTCTTCCCGAGAAATCTGTGATTTTAAATGGACTTCATACGTTTTTGGAACATGCTTTTTAGGAGAAAGGAGCCGATGTGCGAGCTGCCCGTCATTTGTGAGCAGCAAAAAGCCCTCTGTATCTTTATCAAGCCTGCCGGCTGGAAATGGCTCAAATCTCATCTCCTCCGGCGTCAGCAGATCGACCACTGTTTGCTGCCGGCTGTCCTCAGTCGCCGACAGCACGCCCTGCGGTTTATTCATCATAAGATAAATGAATTCTCGATAATCAACCGGTTCCCCGTATACGGTCACCTCCTGCGTATCAGGATCAACGTGCGCCTTTACATCTTTGGCAGGTTTGCCGTCGATCATCACGGCTCCAGCCTTCACAACGGCTTTGACTTCTTTTCTGGAACCATACCCGCTGTTGGCAAGCAGCTTATCAAGTCTCATTCCCAATCTCTCCTTTATAAAAGAAAGCCCGCAGCATGCGAGCCCTCAGTTTCATCATATCTAGTTCATCAGCCTGCATGTCTGCCTTTCCTTAAGAAACCTGGCAAACGGCGGCCTAAAATTTTCTGCAAAAATCCTAATCGGTAGCCGCAATACAGGTAGACAGCTCCGCCAACAGCGGCCGCGATCACCACAACAATCGCAGCTTGCAGCTGGCCATCCTGATAGGAAATAAAGAAGCCTAATACCCACTGCACGATTTTCACGGCAATACCCATAATGGCTGATAAGACAAACATCAAAACAGTTCGTTTAACTAGTATCTTATACGAATAGCCTGCATGGCGCTTAATCATGATAAACCCATATAAAAGGGAAGCGATATATCCAAGCGCCGTCGCTAAAATCGCTCCGTCAGCCTGCATCAGCTTGATCAGCGGAACATTCAGCACAAGCTTGATCACGACGCCGATCACAAGGCTGACAACCGCAAATTTTTGCTTATTGATGCCCTGCAGAATGGCTGCGTTGACTGTAAACAAAGAGAACAAAATCGCGACTGGCGAATACCATAGCAAAATGTTTGCCCCCAGTTCAGGGTGAAGGCTCTCTGACCCGTAAAAGAACGTATACGTCGGTCCTGACAATAGAGAGATCCCGACAACAGCCGGAATAATTAAAAACAGGATCGTCTGCATCGTTTGATTAATCTGCTGATTTAACAGCTTATAGTTTCCGCTTGTAAACGATTCAGTAATCGTTGGAATTAATGTCAGTCCAAAAGCAGTTGCTAGGGAAACCGGGATCATCACGAGCTTCTGAACATACAGGGTTAGAATCGCAAGCATGTCTTGGCTGATGGCTTGATGACCGGCTTCAATCATCGCTTTGTTAAACGTATTTGTATCAATATAGTTATACAAAGGGATGGCTAGTCCGACAAAAACGTACGGAGCAGCATAGCTGAACAGCTCGAAAAACATTTTCTTGTAGCTTAGGTTTGCTGTCGGACCCGTATTCGGCATCATCGCCAGCAGGCTGCCCTTCCGTTTGTTCCAATAAATATAAAGCACGACCAGCCCTCCGAAGGCACCGATCAGCGCTGCGAAGGTTGCATAGCCCACAGCGATGACAAGGCCGCCGTTGAAAACCTTCAAAATCAAGAATGTCGCACTCAATAGAAAGATGATGCGGACAATCTGTTCAACGACTTGGGAAACAGCTGTCGGACCCATCATTTGGTGCCCTTGAAAGAATCCGCGAACAAGGCTCATAATCGGTACGACCAAAAGCGCTAAGCTGACCATGCGGATGACATAAACGACATGATCAATTGTCAAGCCGTTATTATCCTTGCCTCCCAGCGATATTTCCGCAAACATCGGAGCCGATAGATACAGAATGAAAAAGGCTATCATTCCTGTGACGAGCATAACCGACATGCCCGCCTTGAGCATTTTCCTGCTTGTCTCATAATCCCCTTTTGAATTATATTTGGAAACAAATTTAGAAACAGCGGCCGGAAAGCCCATCGTAGCAATATTCAAAAATAAAGTGTATTGGTTGTATCCGTATTGAAATAATGCACCGCCTGTCGCCCCGACCATAATGCTGAAGGGAATTAAATAGACCATTCCCAGAATCCGCGATATATATGTACCGAGCGTTAATACAAACGTGCCTCTTAACAGTTTGCTTGACATGTTTCTTCATCACCATTTTCTACGAAGATTCAACTTTTCTATTTTACCACAACTGGGCATTTAGACGGTAATAAATACAAAAGCAATCCTGTGAACATTCATGTCCGCGGCAAAAGACGTTTAAGGAGCGGCTTTCTTTCGCTATAATAGTACTGCGGACGGGGTGTCCGCACACGAAATGAAAAGAAAGTTGATGATAAAGATGAAACAATATGACGTAATTGTAATCGGCGGAGGCCCTTCAGGCTTGATGGCTGCGATTGCAGCAGGAGAACAGGGCGCTGGCGTGTTGCTGATAGATAAAGGAAATAAATTAGGACGGAAACTCGCGATTTCCGGGGGCGGCCGCTGTAATGTGACGAACCGCCTTCCTGTGGAAGAAATTATCAAGCACATCCCCGGTAACGGGCGTTTTTTATACAGCGCGTTTTCTGAATTTAATAATGAAGACATTATCAAGTTTTTTGAAAACCTCGGCATTCAATTGAAGGAAGAGGATCACGGCCGGATGTTCCCTGTGACCGACAAAGCCCAAAGTGTCGTAGACGCGCTGTTAAACAGGCTGAAGCAGCTCCGCGTAACAATCAGAACGAACGAGAAAATTAAATCTGTTTTATATGAAGATGGACAGGCAGCAGGGATTGTGACGAATAATGGCGAAATGATCCATAGCCAGGCAGTCATTATCGCTGTCGGCGGTAAAAGCGTGCCTCATACCGGAAGCACGGGAGACGGCTATGAATGGGCTGAAGCCGCGGGCCATACCATAACAGAGCTGTTTCCGACAGAGGTTCCCGTCACTTCTGGCGAACCGTTCATTAAGCAAAAAACACTTCAGGGCTTATCACTAAGAGATGTAGCCGTCAGTGTGTTAAATAAAAAAGGCAAACCGATTATCACACATAAAATGGACATGCTGTTTACCCATTTCGGCCTCTCAGGACCTGCCATTCTCAGATGCAGCCAATTTGTCGTAAAAGAGCTGAAAAAACAGCCTCAAGTGCCGATCAGAATCGACTTGTATCCTGATATCAATGAAGAAACGCTTTTCCAAAAGATGTATAAAGAACTGAAGGAAGCACCGAAAAAAACCATTAAAAACGTGCTGAAGCCTTGGATGCAGGAGCGCTATCTCCTATTCCTGCTCGAAAAAAACGGCATCTCTCCGAACGTATCGTTTTCTGAGCTGCCGAAGGATCCTTTCAGACAATTTGTAAGGGACTGCAAGCAGTTTACTGTCCTCGCAAATGGCACACTGTCGCTTGATAAGGCATTTGTCACGGGAGGCGGGGTATCTGTAAAAGAAATTGACCCGAAAAAAATGGCTTCTAAAAAAATGGAGGGGCTTTATTTTTGCGGTGAAATTCTGGATATCCACGGCTACACAGGCGGATACAACATTACCTCCGCCCTCGTCACAGGCAGGCTTGCAGGGCTAAATGCCGGGCAATACGCCCGTTCTTAATCATTACTCTTTAAATCTCTTGCCGCCAAACTCACATTTGAACATTCCCCGCATTCATGTTAGGGTGAGACTTGTTTTGTTTCACCTGATTGCGGGGTAATTTTAAGAGAGGAATGAGCTGCCATCGTACGACCATACTAAGCCTGCGAGCAAGATATAGGCGTACACAAAAAATTAGAGGGTGAGAAATGTTGAAACATATATCTAGTGTATTTTGGATTGTGATTGCAATCACAGCTGCAGCTGTATTATGGGGTGTTATTTCTCCTGACAGCCTGCAAAATGTGTCTCAATCGGCACAAGCATTTATTACCGATTCATTTGGTTGGTATTATCTTTTAGTTGTCTCTTTGTTTGTCGGGTTTTGTCTCTTTTTGATTTTCAGCCCGATCGGAAAAATCAAACTCGGAAAGCCTGATGAAAAACCGGAATTCGGGTTATTATCATGGTTTGCCATGCTGTTCAGCGCAGGCATGGGAATCGGCTTAGTATTCTACGGTGCGGCTGAACCGATCAGCCATTACGCAATTAGCTCTCCATCAGGTGAAACAGAAACCCCCCAAGCCTTCAGAGATGCACTCCGCTATACGTTTTTCCACTGGGGTTTGCACGCTTGGGCCATTTATGCCATTGTGGCATTATGCATTGCCTATTTCCAATTCCGCAAAGGCGCACCCGGGTTAATCAGCAGCACACTGTCACCGATTCTCGGGGATAAAGTAAACGGACCGATCGGAAAGGCCATTGACTGTATTGCAGTTTTCGCCACTGTTGTCGGGGTGTCAACAAGTCTTGGTCTTGGCGCAACCCAAATTAACGGCGGTTTGAATTACCTGTTCGGCATTCCGAATGCGTTTATCGTCCAATTGGTTTTAATCATTATTGTGACAGTGCTCTTTTTACTTTCTGCGTGGAGCGGACTCGGAAAAGGAATTAAGTATTTAAGCAACACAAACATGGTATTGGCCGGATTGTTAATGTTGTTTATGCTCGTTGTCGGGCCTACAGTGCTGATCATGAACTCATTTACAGATTCTATCGGACAATACATTCAAAATATCGTTCAAATGAGCTTCAGACTGACACCGAACGATCCTGAAAAACGCGAATGGATTAACAGCTGGACGATTTTCTATTGGGCATGGTGGATTTCCTGGTCTCCATTTGTCGGCATTTTCATCGCCCGTGTATCCAGAGGCCGGACGATCCGAGAATTTTTAATTGGCGTCTTGGTGACACCTTGTATTTTGACATTTCTATGGTTCTCCATTTTCGGCGTATCAGCCATGGATCTCCAGCAAAAAGGCACGTTCAATGTAGCAAAGCTGTCCACTGAAACGATGCTGTTCGGAACACTTGATCACTATCCGCTGACAATGGTGACATCGATCCTTGCATTGATTCTGATCGCAGTATTCTTTATCACGTCTGCTGATTCAGCTACATTCGTGCTGGGCATGCAGACGTCGTACGGTTCTTTAAATCCGGCGAATTCTGTGAAACTCAGCTGGGGTATCATTCAGTCCGCCATGGCGGCTGTGCTCCTATATTCCGGAGGGCTTGCCGCTTTGCAGAACACAGCGATTCTGGCAGCGCTGCCGTTTTCTATCGTTATCCTGCTGATGATTGCCTCTCTCTATCAATCGCTCTCAAAAGAAAGAAGAGAGATCAAAAAAGCGGAGAAACTCGATAAACCGAGAAGTCCAAGAGTGAAAAAAGCATATTAACAAAAAAGATCTTTCCGCGCCTGCGGGAAGATCTTTTTATTTGCGATATAAAATAAGGGCGGAAAAACAGTAAAGCTGCTCGCCGTCTGGGTCGCACGCCGCCGAAACCGTATATTTGATATCAATCAGCTGCTCCTCCGATATCCCTTTTAAAAATGAATTGATTTCCGTTTGTAAGTCTTTTTCATGCTCTTCATCAAATACCGCTACCTTCAGCATTTTATCCGCTCTCCTTTCTCTATCAATCTATTCCGTTTGGAACAGCGTTATGATAGAGAAATGATGATTATTTCGTTTCCGGATAAAAAGCTTTCCGTATATGGGATTTCCTCTGTGGCTCGCCGCCGTGCTGCTCCACTTTCAGCAGTACGGCATAAACAATGCGCATATGGCAGTAGCTGATCAGGCTGACGCTGAAAAAAGGGACAATGCCCGGCAGGTACGCAAGCAAGAAAAAGAGAGCAACAGTCAGCGCAAGCATAGCAAGCGTATATTGCAAATACGCCACACTGAGCAAGAGCGAAAATTTCACATACAGACGTTTTTTCCAGTCAAAATGGACAAGCAGCGGAAACACATAAAAAAGCATGGATACGAACAAAAAGCCAAATATCATAATGGCGAAGCGCAGGATGTGCAGAAGGAAATGACTTGGATAGATGAAGGCCAAATCAATATAAATGATCACTCCGATGAGCGCCAGTACAGCGCCGAGCAGATTTGAACGAAAAAATTCACCCTTATATTCCTGCCAAAACGTTTTGAGCACCGGAACGTTGTCCTGCCCCTGGATCCACTTCCGCATGACAGCGAATAAAGCCGCGGTCGCGGGCATGATGCCAAACACGCCGAGACCGAGTAACGTAAAAAACAGCCACAGCAAGTTTGTATACGCAAATCTCATAATCCATTCGCAAAAATGCAGCATCCGTCCCAGTGAGCCATCATGTTCCATGGCGCCCCCTCCTTTTTTGCATTATACATTCTGCATCTGAAAAAGCTCTTTCATGCCGATCGGCTTCTTTTCGGCAACCGAGCGCCACATTCCCTCACCAACCGCGATGGAGTAGGCTCCAGCTTCAGCCCCGGCTAAAATATCATAGCGGCGCAGCGGGTCTTTTCCTAAAAAAAGATCCTCAAGCAAAAGCGGATCACCTCCGCCATGCCCCCCTTCATTTTTGACCACTTGTATCGTCTGCTTTGATTCAAAAAGCGGATAGTATTCGATTGTCTGCTCAGGAAAAGCAAACGGAATTCTGGAAGGTTCGTGAAATTCATTTGATTCAATACGCCCTTTTGTGCCGTTGATCGTCAGCCGGTAGCCTTCATACGGTGCTGAAAAAATAATCGAGTAGCTTAACAGTGCGCCGCCATCATATTTGACTGCCGCCACGTACGTATCCTCGATGTCAATTTCCTCGTCAAAAATACACGCGTCAGGCCTGTATGAAGTGTATAAGCTAGACTGGTCTCCTGCTTCGAGATGATCATCCTTTATAGAAGCTTTAGAGGAACGGGGATGCCACCTTGAATAGTAGTGGCATTTTTCTTTGACCCGGCACGTCCCGCAAAAACGCCCGTCTTTTTCCGGCAAGGGGTTCCACTCACTGTCCGGCCCATAGTAATTCAAGGCGCCATAAGCAAATACCTCTTCCGGATTTTGTCCGAGCCACCAATTGACGAGATCAAAGTGATGTGTTGATTTATGGACAGAAAGGCCCCCGGAAAACTGTCTCGACCTGTTCCAGCGTTTAAAATAGCTGGCGCCATGATACGTATCAATATACCAATTTAAATCAACGGAGGTGACCCTGCCAATTTTTCCGTCCAGAATCATTTCTTTTATTTTCCGATGAAACGGGCTGTAGCGATAGTTAAACGCGACGGTGACTTTTCCTTCGCTTTTGGCCTCCGCTTCAAGCACCCGATTCGCATCCTGCACTGTTGTCACCATTGGTTTTTCAGTAATCACATCTGTATTCCACTGAAGACTTTTTACAATATATGTGACATGCGTATCGTCCCTGCCTGCCACAATGACGATATCAGGCTTTGACACGCGCATCATCTCGTCAAAAGCATCTTCGCTAAACTCGGGCACGTGGGCCAGCTCGGGAAATTTCTTCTTGCAAACGGCAAAACGTTTCGGATCGGCATCCAGCAATCCCGTAATCTCATAATGAGTTGAAAACCGCTCCAACAGCGGTTTGATAAACATACTGAATGCTCTGCTGCTCAATCCGCAAAAGACGATGTTCTTCAATATCCTCACCTCTATCGGGCTTCAGTTAGTTGAGAAATCAGCTGCAGCGCTTCCTCTGTTTTTTCAGCATACACAGGGATAAACGCCGCCATATCGCGATTCAATTGAAAAGAATAGCCGTTCAGCTGTTTTTTCCCTTTTTCGATCTGAACGGCATAGATCGTTTTTTCTCCTGTTTTTTTATTAACAGTTGTATAAGGAGATGTTTTTTCAGGAGGCAATCCGTTTAACGGCTGAAAATTTTCCGGATCATTGTAAGCTTGAAACATGTCTTCAGGCACGATGAAAACATCTCCCTCATGGGCGGTAATTTCAGTCAGCAGTTTTTCCTGAAAAGATGGAAAGATATCGACCTTCCCGGCATTCTGCTCGGCGGCCTTTTTTATTTTTTCCTGTACGCCAGCCTGCATATCAGAAAAGAGAATGACATGCATTCCGTCCGGCCTGCTTGAGCATGATGCCAAAAAGAGGACTGAGACAATCACACACAAAGCCGTACGTATCTTTTTTGTCATTTCCCCGCTGACCTAAAAAGAGGCTCCAGCTCTGTCATAGCCAAAATAAACGCGCCGGCTCCGTGCAGGTCGTTTGTGCTTCTTTCGCGGCTGACATAATAGTCATAGAAACCGGCTGACGTTCCGACACATATGTCTTTGACGAGAAACGCGCCGTCTTCTGATGTTTCGGTTTTATGCTGAATCAAGCCTTGATACGCTTTTAGCAGTGTTGTTTCGTAAGCTCTGTCTAGATAGCCTTTATTGATTCCCTTCGCAAATGCGTACATGTACAGGCAGGATCCTGAGCTTTCCAGCCAGTTATCAGACCTGTCTCCCTTATCAACAATCTGATACCATAGCCCCGTCTCTTTGTCTTGATAGCAGCAGATGCTTTCCATCATGTCCTGCAGCGTGTTTTTCCACACATGACGGTTTGGATGCTTCTTCGGCAGCTCTTCAATCATGTCAGCAAGAGACATGACGTACCAGCCGATGGAACGTGCCCAAAATTCCGGTGAACAGCCTGTCTCTTCATTGGCCCAAGGCATTTTTTTCGCTTCATCCCAGGCGTGATAAAAGAGTCCGGTTTTTGCATCCTTCGTATGCTTTCTCATCAATGACTCCTGCAGCACGACCTGATCAAACAGCTCCGGCTCCTGCTTCAGATTGGCATATTTCAGTGCGAACGGCCCCCCCATGTATAAGCCGTCAAGCCACATTTGGTATGGATAACCGTCTTTGTGCCAAAAACCGCCCTCAGACGTCCGGTTCAGTGTTCCATATAAGCCGCGCAGCCTTTTTGCCGCTTTGACATACCGTTCATCCTTCGTCTGCTCGTATAATGGAAAAAGAATGAGACCCGCTTGAATGGCGTCCAGTTCATCTCTTCTAAATAATAGATTGCCATAATCATCGATTAAGAGATCTGCATAGGCCTTCGCATAGTCAAAATACCGCTTTTCCCCGGTTGCTTCCCACAGTTGCAATACACCGCATAAGAAAACACCCTGATGGTAGTGCCAGCGGTTTGCAGGAGGCAGCTCCTCGACTGTGTACGTATTCATAATGGTTTTTGCCAATGCCTCCGCGTACGTAAGAGGCGATTTTACAGCGATTGATTGATCCATTGATCCCATCCCTTTCTTAATAAATTCTTTCTCGCCAAATTTCTTCGCCAAACGATTCGCAAGCATGACCAAAATCAGCCCGACCGCCGCTTTAAATACGCCGACTGCTGTACTGTAGCTGAATTGTCCCTGTTTCAGCCCTGCAGTATAAACATACGTATCAAAAATTTCCGCCACTTCCCTGTTTGTCGCA
>NZ_JAVAXX010000243.1:0-9763 GCF_042709275.1 Bacillus sp. LR_5
TTTGCTGTTTGAGGTGTAAGAAAAAAGCCAGAGCTTTGAAAAAGGTTCTGGCTTTTTTTCTATTCCGAGGGGGGATGAGAGATGAAATCACAATTAAGAAAAAAGACGCTGGAGGCACTGTCTGCTTTATCAAATGAAGATATTCTTCAAAAAACGGAACGTATGTATAAGTACTTGTTTTCTCTGCCGGAGTGGCAAAATGCCCGCACCATTGCCGTCACTATTTCCAGAGGATTAGAGATACCGACGCGTCCTGTCATTGAGCAGGCTTGGGAAGAAGGGAAACAAGTTTGCATCCCAAAATGCCATCCGGACACGAAGAAAATGCAATTTCGCACATATCAGACTGATGATCAGCTCGAAACCGTGTACGCCGGACTGCTCGAGCCGGTAATTGAAAAAACAAAAGAAGTAAACCCATCACAAATTGACTTGATGATCGTTCCGGGTGTTTGTTTTGATGTTAACGGGTTTAGGGTCGGCTTTGGAGGCGGCTATTATGATCGCTATTTAAGTGAATATGAAGGGAAGACAGTCTCTTTGCTTTTGGAGTGCCAGTTGTTTGCGCACGTACCCCGTCTGCCGCATGACATCCCGGTACATAAGCTGATAACAGAGGGTCGGATTATTTCTTGTTTTTCATAACTTTCCTGTCCCTTATTCGAGAATAAATAAGGTAGAATAACAAACCCTATTGGCAGGAGGGATATCATGAAAAAACTTTTGATATATGCCATTTTCGCGGTTTCTGCCGTCATGTTTTATCAAAATCGCTACCGTCTTATGAATACTGTACTCAGCCAGCCAGGAATCAGGCGGTCTTTTATCCATTTGTTTTTAAGAATTCCATTTATCCGCAATAAGTTTATACAGCAAGCTTTCTAAAATCCCGTGAAAAACGGGATTTTTTGCTTTCAGTAGGCGTTTCGGAGCGCCAGCTGTTATAATGAAAAAAAACTATTGGAGCGGTAAACATGTTTTTGCTGGAGTATACATATTGGAAAATTGCGGCGCACCTGGTGAATAGCGGGTATGGCGTCATACAAGCCGGTGAGTCAGATGAAATATGGCTGGAAGCGCCGGACAAGTCCTCTCATGATCTAGTTCGTCTTTATAAGCACGATCTTGATTTCCGTCAAGAAATGGTTAGAGACATCGAAGAGCAGGCCGAACGAGTAGAACGAGTCAGACATCAATTGGGCAGACGAAGGATGAAGCTGCTGAATGTGTTTTTTTCAACGGAAGCCCCTGTTGATGACTGGGAAGAGATTGCAAAAAAAACTTTTGAGAAGGGAACTGTGTCAGTTGAGCCGGCGATCGTTAGAGGAACGATGCTTCGAGATGATCTTCAAGCGGTTTTTCCATCATTTCGTACAGAAGATTGTTCAGAGGAACACGCTTCGTTTGAAAACGCGCAAATGGCGCGAGAACGCTTCCTTTCGCTAGTGCTGAAACAAGAAGAACAGAGAAAAACTGAAGCGGCGGTTTTTCAAAACGGAAAACCGACTTTTACATATTTATTTATTGCGTTTCAGATCCTGATGTTTTTCTTGCTCGAAATAAACGGGGGCAGCACAAATACGGAGACGCTGGTCGCTTTTGGAGCAAAAGAAAACAGCCTGATTGCACAAGGAGAATGGTGGCGGCTTCTGACACCGATCGTGCTTCACATCGGCATAGCGCATTTAGCTTTTAATACGCTGGCTTTATGGTCGGTTGGTACAGCGGTTGAGCGGATGTATGGATCGGGCAGGTTTTTGCTGATTTATCTGGCTGCTGGCATTACGGGTTCGATTGCGAGTTTTGTGTTCAGCCCGTATCCATCGGCAGGGGCATCAGGAGCCATATTCGGATGCTTAGGCGCATTACTGTATGTTGCTTTGTCTAATCGAAAAATGTTTTTAAGAACCATAGGAACCAATATTATTGTCATTATTATCATCAATCTGGGCTTTGGTTTTGCGGTTTCGAATATTGATAATTCAGGACATATCGGCGGCTTGATTGGCGGCTTTTTCGCTGCAGCGGCATTGGGGTTGCCCGAAGCCAGAGCCTTTGGAAAAAGATTGTTGTCAGCGGTTTTGCTGATTGCTTTGGCTGGCGGATTTTTATATTACGGATTGCATTCGCCTTCACACCAGGAGTCAGCGCTGATTCAGCAGGCAAGCGAGCTGTATCAGGAAGGAAAGTATGAAGAAGTAACGGAATTGCTGAACGGAGAAGCAGCGCAAAAAGATGCCTCTGCCGATCTTTTGAAAATTCTTGCTGTATCTGATATTAAAATCGGCGAATATGATCAGGCGGTTTTCCATTTGGAACGAGCAGTGAAAAAAGAACCTAAAGACCATGCCTCATATTACTATTTAGCCTTATTGTATGCGGAAAAAAATGAGCTTGCACAAGCAGAAAAGGCCATCAGGCTGGCTTTAAAATTGGAGCCGAAGGAGCAGCGCTACAAGGAGCTGCAGCAACAAATTGAAAACAATAAAGAATCATAAAGGTGGAATACGGAAAGGAGGCTGGCTTTTTTGTCAGCGTTTTCTTCTTGACTGACCGCTTCCTTATGAATACGCTTATGATAGTTAAGTTCAAGAAATGGTGAGGAAAATGAATACATTTTATGATGTGCAGCAGCTGTTAAAAACGTTTGGCCACATTGTTTATTTTGGAGACAGAGAGCTTGAAATTGAGTTTATGCTGGATGAATTAAAGGAATTATACATGAACCACATGATTGAAAAGGAGCAGTGGGCCAGAGCGGCAGCTGTCCTTCGAAAAGAATTGGAACAAACAAAAAACGGAAGAGATTTTTATAAAGGCTAAGGTGATAAAAATGGACGAGATATGGTTTGCGGGCATTGACCTGGGAGGAACGACGATTAAACTCGCTTTTATTAATCAATATGGCGAAATTCAGCATAAGTGGGAAGTTCCGACTGATAAAACCGGCGACACGATTACTGTCACAATTGCAAAAACAATCGACAGCAAGCTGGATGAGCTGCAAAAACCGAAGCACATCATCAAATACATCGGAATGGGTGCACCAGGCCCTGTAGATATGGCGGCAGGAGTGGTTTATGAAACAGTAAATCTAGGGTGGAAAAATTATGCTTTGAAAAACCATCTGGAGACAGAAACCGGCATCCCAGCTGTTATAGAAAATGACGCGAATATTGCTGCGCTCGGGGAAATGTGGAAGGGAGCGGGTGATGGCGCAAAAGACGTCATTCTCGTGACGCTTGGCACAGGAGTTGGCGGCGGCATCATTGCAAATGGTGAAATTGTACATGGTATAAATGGCGCCGGCGGAGAAATCGGCCATATTTGCAGCATCCCTGAAGGCGGAGCGCCCTGCAACTGCGGCAAAACGGGCTGTATCGAAACAATTGCGTCAGCAACCGGAATTGTAAGAATTGCAAAAGAAAAAATAGCAAATGCTAAAAAGACGACACGTTTAAAAGCAACCGAACAATTGTCAGCGCGGGATGTGTTTGAAGCGGCGGGTGAAAATGATGAAATTGCCCTTGAGGTGGTTGATTATGTAGCCAAGCATCTTGGTTTGGTGCTCGGAAATTTGGCAAGCTCGCTTAATCCATCCAAAATCGTTCTTGGCGGCGGCGTATCGAGAGCCGGAGAACTGCTGAGATCAAAAGTCGAGAAAACATTCCGCAAATGCGCGTTTCCGCGGGCAGCCCAAGCTGCTGATATTTCAATCGCAGCACTTGGAAATGATGCCGGCGTTATCGGAGGCGCTTGGATCGCTAAAAATGAATGGCTGAAACATCAAAATTGTTAAAATTGTGTAAATGAAATTGATTTTTTGTTGTGCTCAGGTTAAGATTTAATTTGATGTGTTAATGAGAATGTTGGGAATAGACTGATTTTTTTGAGCGTGCTGCATAGGAGGTTGAAATGCGAAAAACGTTTTTTTCGAAGATTTCATTTATGCTGATTGCCATTTTATTGATGTGGCTGAAAACGTATGCTGTTTACAAAACCAGTTTTCATATTAAAATCGACAATCTAACACAGGAATTTATTCTGTTTATCAACCCATTGAGTTTTTTGTTGCTTATTTTTGGCCTCAGCCTGTTTTTAAAAGGCAAAAACAGAAATCGCTACATTATCGCGATGAGCTGTCTTGTCACGTTTGTATTGCTGGCAAATATGGTTTTTTACCGTTTTTACAATGATTTCTTAACAATCCCTGTTCTTTTTCAAACGAGCAATATGGGTGATCTCGGAAGCAGCATCGGAACACTTCTTGAGCCGACAGACCTCCTATTAGCTGTAGATATTGCGGTTTTAATATGGCTTCACATCCGGCAAAAAGCTTTTCAATCGGACATTCCCTCAACGAAAAATGAACGGGCGGCTTATTTTTTGTTCGTTGCTTCTGTTTATTTCTTCAACCTGGGCTTGTCTGAGGCGGAAAGACCTCAGCTATTGACACGCTCATTTGACAGAGAAATGCTTGTTAAAAACATTAGCCTGTTTAATTTTCATATTTACGATGGCGTTCTTCAGTCAAAGCAATCCGCACAGAGAGCGTTGGCAGACAGCAACAGCCTGACGGAGATTGAAAACTACGTAACCGCTAATGTGAAGGATGCCAACAAACGCTTATTCGGCGCTGCAAAAGGAAGGAACGTCATTCTCGTATCCTTAGAGTCGACGCAAAGCTTCGTGATTAATGAAAAATTGAATGGAGAAGAAATCACGCCTTTTCTGAATGACTTTATAAAACAGAGCTACAACTTTAATAATGTTTACCACCAAACAGGCCAGGGGAAAACCTCGGATTCTGAATTTATCGTGGACAATTCACTGTATCCGCTTGGACGAGGTGCCGTATTTTTTACGAATGCGGGCAATCAATATATGGCCGCTCCTGAAATTTTGAAAAACAGCGGATACTATTCAGCGGTGCTCCACGCTAATAATAAGAGCTTTTGGAATCGTGATTTAATGTACGACTCATTTGGATATGATTCGTTTTTTGATATTAACTCGTATGATGTAACTGACGAAAATTCAGTCGGCTGGGGACTTAAGGATAAAGAATTTTTTGAGCAGTCTTCAGAGCTGATGAAAAATCTGCCTCAGCCGTTTTACTCGAGGCTGATTACACTGACGAACCACTTCCCGTTTGATCTTGATGAAGAGGACCAATTGATTGATGAATATGATTCAAGCAGCCAGACGCTAAATAAATATTTTCCGACAGTGCGTTATCAGGATGAGGCGCTGAAACGGTTTATCGAAAAGCTGAAGGAAGACGGGTTATACGACAACTCTGTTATTGTATTATATGGTGACCATTATGGTATATCAGAAAACCATAATGAAGCGATGGGGCAGTTTTTAGGAAAAGAAATAACCCCATTTGAAGAGGTACAGCTCCAAAAAGTGCCGCTGGTCATTCATATTCCGGGTATTACTGATAAAAAGCCGCAAACCATTGAAACAGTAGGCGGGCAGATTGATATCAGGCCGACGCTGATGAATCTTTTAGGGATTGATACGAAAGATCAAATTCAATTCGGCAACGATCTGCTTTCAGACGAAAAACTGGACTTCACGGTGCTCCGGGACGGGAGCTTTATCACAGATCAGGTTGTTTATACAGACGGTGCGTGTTATGACAAAGAGACGGGAAAACCGTTAGAAGAGACAAAACAATGTGAAGCATTTGCTGATAAAGCAAAACAGGAGCTATCACTTTCTGATGAAATCATTTATGGGGATTTGTTGCGATTTTATGACCAGAAAAGGCTGGACAATTCGTCAAAGCGGAAAGAAAAACAAATGCTTGATCAGGCATCATAATCACAATGTCTCCCGCATTGAAGTGAGCGGGAGGCTTTCTTTTTTTAAATACGCTGTCATATAGTAACAAAAAAGGGGGATGATGATGGCGTTTATTACTGTGAAACCTGAGATCAAGAACAATTTGGCCAATGTGGCGAAAGAACTGAAGATAGACGAGGAATTGCTTAAAAGTGCAAATCGCTCCGCACAAAAACATCAATTGTATTGCCCTGGTTATGTGATAGAGGAGCATAGCGGCAAAGAGCTTCAAACCATTCAGGACATAAAGCGCTTTTTACAGCCTCGGCAGCTGAAACTTTCAGATAGCTGGATTGAGCAAGAGAAAATCTATGATGATTCAGCTGTTGAAAAGGAAATAAAGAAGATTATTGATGTTTTTCCGTTTGTCTCATGCCGGGAAATTGGCCGTTCTGTACTCGGCAGGCCTATCTGGGAGCTGAAGGCTGGTGGGGAGCATGCCGTAAAAAAGGTCCATATGAACGCGTCATTTCATGCGAATGAGTGGATTACAACGTCTGTCCTGCTAAAATGGTTTAAGGAATACTGTATGTCATTATGCTGCAATTCGCCTTTCTTTGGCTTTTCTCCCATAAAGCTGTTTAACAGCACATCCTTATCCCTCGTTCCTCTTGTCAATCCGGATGGCGTTGATCTTGTTTTAAACGGATCAGAAGTCATGGGAGCCAGAAGAGATGAACTCGAAAGGCTAAATGAACATCGTCCAAATTTTAATGAATGGAAGGCGAATATAAACGGGGTTGATTTAAATAAACAATTTCCATCATTATGGGAAATTGAAAAATACCGAAAACCGACAGCACCCAGCTACCGCGATTTTCCGGGAATCTCTCCGCTTACGGAGCCGGAATCTATTGCGATGTACCGGCTGATCACGGAGAATCCGCCTGACAGACTGCTGGCTCTTCATACTCAAGGAGAAGAAATTTATTGGGGCTATAAAGGCCTTGAGCCTGAGGAATCTGCTGCCGTCATAAAGGATTTTGAGGAGTTAAGCGGGAACATTTATAAGGGAGTAAGGGATATAGATAGCTATGCTGGATTTCGTGACTGGTTTATTCACCATTATTTTAAGGAAGGGTATACGGTGGAACTTGGAAAAGGCCAAAATCCTTTGCCGTTTCAGCAGTTTTCACACATATATAACGCCACAAGCGGTATCTTGTGGAGGGCGTTATTTTTTCATGAGTAACTGAAACTTTTTCTTTTTTCTGCCGAAGCAAATATGAGAGAATAAAGATGATCGGAGGGGAATGCTGATGAGATCAGTTTGTTTTATTCTGCTGGCGGTATTGCTGTTTAGTTTATCGGCATGCGAACCATCTCATCAGCAGCAAAAACAGGCATCGGCGGCAAAAGATGAGAAAAAAGACATCATACCGCTTTCCGCGGAAAAAGCGGATGGGGTGGAAGGCTGGCTGAATAACAGCACAATATTATATACTGCGTCTAATCCGACGAAAACAGAGCTTTTTGCGTACCGCATCTTTACAGGCAAAGCGAAAAAGCTCTATCAAACGGATGGTCAAATCGTTGATGTTCAAATCAATGCGAGGGAGCAGATGATTCTGCTGCAAATCACACATAGCCAAAAGACGGCAGTGGTTTTGCTTAATGCAGAAGGAGAGACGCTTTACGAAAAAGATTACGAAACGTATGAGCTTGAAGCTGCTTGGAATCAGTATGATCCTTATCAAATGATGGTGACGGAATTCAATGAAAACTGGGATTTCCATACATATCAGGTGAATGCTAAAAAAGACGAATCTTTCTTAAGCCCAGTACAGGTTCCGTTCATTCATTGGACATCCAAAAATACATTTGATTATGTAAAAGAGGGAAGAGACGATAAAACAGGGCCTTTATATACGTTCGATACAGCTTCTAAGACGGAACAGAAGCTTGAGGATAACGTTCTATTCTTCGATTCTTTCCATCAAATGAGTTTTACTGTCAAATCAGCTTCCGGAGGAAAAGGGACGTATCAGTTTAAAACGCCGCAATCAACATCACCTGTTACAGCGAAATGGCCGCTCCAAGCGAAATATACAAGTTTGGCTCCAATGGAGTATGACTATGATGAAGCAGGAAGCCTGTTTTATACATTCAAACAAAGCGGCGATGCATATAAGCTCGCAGCAATCAATGTAGCATCGGGAGAGACAAAAGATCTTGTGTCTCTGCGGGAAATGGAGCCGATTCAAATATCTCCGAACGGGAAATATGCGTTATACGGCTTTCATTTTGAGCAAATTATTTTATTGAAATCACATGAAACGAAGCAACTCATCATTGATCAAAAGGAGATGGAATAACGATGGCTATCGCAGATGTAACCATTATCCCAATCGGTACGGAAACACCCAGTGTCAGTGCTTACGTAGCCGATGTGCAAAAGATATTAGAAGGATATCAAGCAGAAGGGAAAATCAAATATCAGCTGACACCGATGAATACGCTGATCGAGGGAGAACTCAGTGACCTTTTTGCAGTCATTCAGGCAATTCACGAAGCGCCATTTCAAAAAGGATTGCACAGAGTGGCAACGAATATCCGTATCGATGACAGGCGTGACAAAAAAACGACGCTTGAGAGCAAAATAGAAAGTGTCAATAAACATTTACAGCCATAAAAATAAACCTGTATCCGATCGGATACAGGTTTTAATGTGCGGTTGGATACCCGCTGTTTATTACGGTCATCACGGTAAACCATCCAAAGACAAATAAGGTGGCACCGGCTAATAAAAACCCGAGTATATTTTTATTTCTAACAGAACGCAAGACTCCCCATAAAGCGAAAAGAGCGACAAGGCCGAAAATCACGACAAGTAACATAACACAGCCCCCTTTACATTGAAAAACCTGCAATTCTTTCCAGTTTTATTCTACCTGTTTTTTATAGGTTTGTCGATAGCGTTTTCATTGCGATTGTTTGAATCTTTTTTAAAAAACCCTCATAATAAGAGCATAAAAAAGAAAGAGGTGATAATAGTGAAATGGAGACGAATGCCAGTAGGGCCGATTCAAGCGAACGCATATTTTCTCATCAATGATGATCAATGCCTGATTTTTGATCCGGGCGGCGAGGGACATAAAATCAATCAATACATAAAAGAAAAAGGGCTGACGCCTTTAGCCATTTTGCTTACACATGCCCATTTTGACCATATTGGGGCGCTTGATGAAGTGAGAGAAAAATGGGATATCCCTGTTTACCTGCATCAAAATGAAAAAAATTGGCTTACGGACGCTTCTTTAAACGGCTCCGGCATGCTGCGAGGGATAGAAGTAACAGCTAAGCCTGCAGATCATCTAATTGAAGGCGACGGTGAGTTGAATATCGGGCCGTTTCATTTGGAAACATTATTTACGCCGGGACATTCACCAGGCAGTGTGTCTTACTACGTGAAAGATGCAGACTTGGTTATCTCCGGAGATGTCTTGTTCCAAGGCGGTATAGGACGTACGGATTTAATAGGCGGCAATCAAGAGACGCTGCTGACGTCCATTCATGAAAAACTGCTTACACTTCCGGAACACACGCTGGTGTTAAGCGGCCATGGACCTGAAACAGACGTACTGACTGAGCAGGACCAAAATCCGTTTTTAAATGGGTTTTCATTGTAAAAAAAGAGACAAACCGATAAGGTTTGTCTCTTTCTGCATTTAATGGCCTCCGCCGCCGGGCACCATAATAAAAATTGAGTAATATGTAAAGCCGGCGAAGAAAATTGTTAAATAAGCGCCAAAAATATAAATATACATGCGTTCGGTTAAGTTCAAATACGATAGAAACACAAATAAGATCGTCTGTCCAAAAAATAAAAGGGAAGCATCTTTCATATCACCTAAATAAAACATGACTGCAAAAATTCCCGTCCAAAATCCTAACACCCGGAACATGCGAT
>NZ_JAVAXX010000244.1:0-9752 GCF_042709275.1 Bacillus sp. LR_5
ATAATTAATGCTTTATTTAGAAGACCACTCTTACGATAAGCCCAAACACCGCCGAGTGTCGCAAAAAAAACTTGAATAGCCCCTATCCCTGAAACTTCATGGGCAGTTAATGACATCACTCCCACTAAAGAAGGAATGTACAATAGCATTGGATAATTAATAACTGCTCCGCCAATACCAATCATTCCGGAAATAAAGGCACCAATAAACCCTATAATGAAAAGAGTTGTGATAAAGGCAATATCCACTTTGGTTTCCTCCTTTCAAAGGAAAAGGGTATCTTTTTATTCGATACCCTTTCACATTATTAGCCTTTTTGAATCCAGAATTTCAATACCTCACCTTCATCAGTTTGCTCTAAAAGGTCATGTCCGCCTGATTTAGACCAAGCTGCAAGATCACTTTTAGCTCCCTTATCTGTTGCATGCACTTCTAATATTTGACCTGATTCCAGTTCATTCATCGCTTTTTTTGTCCTGACGATTGGCATTGGGCATGCCAGGCCTTTTGCGTCTAATACTTTATCTGATTTCATGTTCATCTCTCCTCTTTTTAATAGAAACTTGTGTTACCGTATTGCACAGCGGTTTGGACCAATCTCCATTTCACGCTGTTTTTCTTCATCTGGGCTGATTTTCCCCATGTTTGTTTCTCGAATCTCTTGGTATGCATTTGGTTGCGGAGGCAAATGATCTGTTACTAGGTGTCTAAATTCTGTTTCATCCGCAATGTTCAAACCATGGTTCTCGCTAAATAATGTACTTAGTTTTTTACCAACACTTCCATCCTCATTTAGCTCGTCAATGATCATAAAGTGTGCCGGTAATACAATTAAATCCTTTGATAACGCTTTGTAACGGCTATAAAGCGTTTTTCTTAAATCTCCTACCCAATCTTCTGCCATACCGGCTAAGTCTGGTCTGCCGATTGAATCAATAAACAAAATATCACCTGAAAGAAGATACAGATCATCGACAATGAAAGAAGTGGACCCAATCGTGTGCCCCGGAGAATAAATCGGTTGAATTTTAATCGTTGTATTTCCAATGATCATGTCGTTTCCTTCTTCCAACGGCTGATAATCGAATACCACTTCTTCAGCATCTTTAGGCGGTAACCAGTAGGTTGCTTTTGTTTTTTCAGCAATGACTCTGCCGCCTGAAATATGGTCCGCGTGAAGATGTGTATCAAATACGTGAGTAATCGTTGCACCCTTCTCCTTCGCAAAATCCATAAAGAAATCTACCATACGTGTCGCATCAATAATTGCTGCTTCACCATTGGAAATGACCATGTATGACAGGCAGCCTTTACCGATTCGAACAAACTGATACATCTCACCGCCATCTTTTAAATCCCCGACTTTTACCGGCTCTAAATGTTCGCTCCATGCTTTCATTCCACCCTTAAGATAGGATACAGAATGACCTGCTTCAGATAGCATTTCGGATACCATGACGGATGAACCTTCTTTTGCACAAACAACCAGCACTTCTTTATCAGAAGGAATTTTCTCCAAGATATCTTCTACGCCATCTAAAAGATCGAAATACGGTACATTTAAATGGTCAAAGTCATGTCCTTCAATCTTCCAATCGTTAAAATCATTTTCATTACGCACATCCAGAATAAATAAAGATTCTTTGTTAAAGATTTTTTTTGTCACTTCTTTTGGGGTCATTGCCTTTACGGTCATGTTTCAATACCTCCTATATCGAATCTTTTAGCGGGACTAAAATGTTAAGGATACATCAGCATCTTTAGTAAAATCTAAAAAGGTAACAGCCCCGCCTACTTCGATTCCTTCCATAAAATCATCTTTTGTTAAACCCATAACGTCCATCGTTATTTGACAACCAATTCATGCAACTCCCATTTCAATCAGTTAAGAATAGAAGGCACATTTGCGTTCCTACAACCTTCTGCGACATGCTCTTTTCCTTGTCGCAATATTACAGACTTTATAAGCATCAAACAGACCGCCATTTGCCGCAATAATCGCTACTCTTGTACTCATCTGTTCATCATGCTTTTTATTTATTCGGTTTTACCTGTCCAATCCCGCATACCGGGGACAACATTAATAACCTTTTTAAAACCTTGTTTTTTCATGGTGTGGGCCGCCATTTCACTTCTTCTTCCCGAATGGCAGATAATATAAATTTCATCATTTTTGTTTAATTCATTAGAGCGCTTTTCCACTTCACCAAGAGGGATATGCACAACTCCAGGAATATGAGCTTTTTCATACTCCTCTATCTCTCGTACATCTAAAATGTTAAGAGACTCGTCACTATCCACTTTCTGTTTGAAAGCTTCTAATGAAATCTCAGGAATTGAAGATGCATTTTCTGATGAATGCTCTCCTCCTTTTCGAAGAAAATGACGAAGTATTTCTCCCTCTGCTTCAGTACCTAGATATTCATGGCCTGTACTTTTTGCCCATGCTTCCAGATCTGCTGTGGAACCTTTATCTGTTGCTTGAATTTCCAATACTTCACCAGCTTTTAAATCCTTCATTCTCTTCTTCGTTTTTACGATAGGCATTGGACACGCCAAACCTTTAGCGTCTAGTACAATAGTTGCTTTCATCATTTTTTTCCTCCTTTTCTCATATAGGGGTGGGGGTATATAAATATACAAAAAGTTTCTCACTAGAAGTTAATACCATGTATTCATGCCCCTTTTATATTTGTGATCTTTTTAAATCCTTGTTTCTTCAATATTTTTACTTGCCTTTAAACTTCTCATTCCGCTTAGCAATGAGTAAATGAGTAGCATTAGATAAATAAGTTGACACTGCCTTCCTCAGCATCTGCCAAATAAGCTGCTACACCAGCATAGTCAATATCATCTAATAGTTCTTTTTCCTGTAAACCAAGAAGATCCATTGTCATCGTACAAGCTACGAGCTTTACCCCCTGTTCTTGAGCCATCTCAATCAACTGAGGCAAAGGAAGTGCATTATGCTTTTTCATCACATTTTTAATCATTTTAGGGCCCATACCTGCAAAGTTCATTTTAGATAAACCCATCTTATCAGCACCACGAGGCATCATCTTTCCAAACATTTTTTCAAGAAATCCTTTTTTCACTGGAATCAGCTCTTCTTTACGTAAAGCGTTTAATCCCCAAAAAGTATGGAAGATCGTCACTTCATGATCGTAGGCAGCTGCACCATTTGCAATAATATAGGCTGCCATTGCCTTATCATAATCCCCGCTAAATAAAACAATTGTTGTGCGTTTTGTTTGTTCTGTCATGTTTATTCCCCCAACTAATTACCCCTGCGGGTATATTAAAGTCAAAAAATTTTTTCGAAAGATCTGCTTTTATTCAACTCTTTAAATACCATAGGGGGTATAATATAACGCATATAAAAATTCGTCAACCTTAGGTTGATGAATTTTTATCGGCTCTTTACCAATAAGTCGACTGCTTCTTTTACTAAATTTTGTGTGTCTTCGCCTTTTTCTAAACTTTCACGAACACAATGTTCAAGGTTTGTGCTCACAATTAAACCCATCGCTCGATCGATCGCATTACGGGAAGCTGCTAATTGGGTCACAACCTCTCTACAATCTTTTCCTTGTTCCATCATAGTCAATACACCTTTAATTTGTCCTTCAATCCGTCGTAAGCGGTTTTTAATCTTTTGATCATACTCCATATATCAATGAAATCCTTTCTTTCATTTATTTTTACATTTACATGCTGCCAGTTCATAACTGTTTACATGGATACCTTTGCGCTTTAGAAAACGCACTCCTAAATTTAATTCCACCCGGTCACGAGCTATTATGTGTATTTTATCACGTGGAATCTCTAAATAAAAACGTTTTAGATACGCATATGGGATGTTTAAAATAATATTATCCGAAAAATTGGGTACATCGTTAT
The DNA here is from genome assembly GCF_042709275.1 of Bacillus sp. LR_5. Lineage (NCBI taxonomy): Bacteria > Bacillati > Bacillota > Bacilli > Caryophanales > Bacillaceae > Bacillus > Bacillus sp. LR_5. Next base: position 3,901 of record NZ_JAVAXX010000244.1, read on the forward strand.
AATGGCGAATATCTAATATTGTGATGTCCATAGCCTTTAATTTATCTTTATGGATACAAGAGATTCCGGTTATAGGATAATAACGTCTATACGTTGCAATGATAATCACAAAAATAAGCAGGAATGCAATAACTAAATAATTGATACTACTTACACCACCTTATTAACTCTTTGTTATTCACAAAACAATAATATACCCCCATAGGTATATAGTCAAGTGTGAAAGTTACTTTCTTTGAGCTGATAGATTCATTTCGATATCCGCGGATTGAAAAAATACTTACATTCGATAATGCCAATTCTGCTAAAAGGAACTCGAATAAAGCAATAAGCCGATTTAATTTTAAATCGGCTTTATTTATCAATTACTTAAAATTAGCACAAGACACGCTGCTTGGATATTAAATGGGGTTTCATTAGCATGGTACTGGTTCCCCATGTTTCATGCTGGATGTGACTTTAATTATTCTAGAATTCTGCAGAATATCTGTGCTAATCTTCCGCAGCCACTGCATCTGCTTTGGTTTCATGAACTGTACCAAATGGATGGTTAGGAGGAGCATAAATGGAGTAAAGTTTTAATGGCGTATTTCCTGTATTAATTACGTTGTGCCAAGTGCCGGCAGGGACAACAATGGCAGAATCATCATAGACATTTCTTTGAAAGTTCAAATGATCTTTGCTCTTTCCCATTTTGACGATCCCACGCCCCTGCTCAATCCGTAAGAACTGGTCAACGTTAGGATGGATTTCCAAACCAATGTTTTCTCCAATACCAAGACTCATCAAAGTAACTTGAAAATGCTTTCCTGTCCATAAAGCAGTACGGAACGTATTGTTTTGTTTTGTGGCTCTATTGATATTTACAACAAATGGTTTTGGTCCATAATCCTTCAAAAGAAGGTTTCTATCTTCATATGAAGAGCGCAAATCGGCACCTCTGTGTACGTTCCCCATCTCATTTGGAATAGTCCAATAAACAGATCTTCCATCATTATACATCGGTACAGTCACATAATAATAACATTGAGGCGAAAAAGGGTTATAGTACATTTTTTGATCCCCACAATTATAAATTTTTGTGATAGTATCCTATGCATTTATTAAGGGAGTGTGCTAAATCAAGAAAACTCATATTAAACACAAAAATGAATCTTCGATCACCGTTTGATTCACGGATGAATAATTTATCACCGACCTTGTAATCGTTTTCTGGATGTTGAATTTCACTAGCCTTTGTTAACAAGACATCGAATGACACTTTTATATGATGGATTATCAAAAGTCGACGATCCTAAATGGCTTTTGAACATTTACATAGCACAACAACAGAGTATACGGAATTATGTTGTTTGTCCCCCCTATCCCAGCTCTTTTATATTTATCTCTTTGGATGCGCCTTGATGGCCAGCTTTTCAGCAGCGTAGTATTTAGCGCCTCCTGAATCGTTATAGCATATTTCAACGCCGATAGACTTGCGGTTCCCAGTGCCGTTTGTACCGTCTCCTGTATGTGGGCTCGCTTTTAGTAAACCAGTTTATATTCTTTTTGGGCACACAACAGAAACAATTTTTCCATATGAAAATCTCGTAATCTTACACCTCTTTAACTTGAAGGAGGATTTTTGCATATGTATTTTCATACCCGTCAACTACCATCTCATCCAGCATATATTCCTCATATGCATTTTCCCCTATTTGCATTCCATTCTTTTCAATGAACTCAATGATTCTCCGGTACGCCTCTTCAGTATTTCCGCCTATTTCATATCCAACTGCATACAGGCCTTTTGGCCGTACATGATAATTTATGTTCTCTCCCCCATTTTTTACTTTTATATAAAAGTAACTGTAATTGTAGAAGTCTTTTTCTAAGATTTGTTCCCGTGCAAAGATTCCGCCTATCGGATATCCTTCATCTAATTCATTTTGCTGAACTTCATGAATGAGTTCTGAAATGGCTGCCACATATTTTCGTTCCGGTAAGTTTAATGTTTTTCGGCTTAACATGAATGTTTCTTCATTTAAATATTCAAAAGAAATTGAGGAAAAATCAGTCTCAAGTGCTTGTTCAGTAAGCGCCACTTTTGTTTGTAAGATCGTTTGCAACTGCTTAAGCTCATTTATTTTTTTATCAATCTCAATAGACTTTTCTTTTAGAACATGCAGGATCTTGTCTGGTGTTTTTCCTTTTATTAGACACTTTATTTCTTTTAATGGAACCCCAAGCTCTTTAAATAGGCTGATGACTTGAAAAATCTCAAATTGATGATAGGAATAATATCTATACCCATTTTCTTTTTTTATTTCCGGCGAGAAAAGACCAATCTCATCATAATGAAATAAGGTTTGTTTTTTTACACGGCAGAGCTTCGAAAACTCCCCTGTTGTGAAATACTTCTTAACATCTTCGCTCATAAAAACCTCCTTGACTATACGGTAACCATATACCTTATGATTTGATTGTACTTGAAAAAAGCTTCAAGCGAAAAGGATAGGTAAAAAGGGTTCAATTGAGTAAAAGGGGAATTCAGATGAAAAAATCAATAAATGAGCAAAAAACGATATTCATTATACTATTAAGCAACATCTTCGTAGCATTTCTTGGTATCGGTTTAATCATTCCAGTTATGCCTTCTTTTATGAAAATCATGCATTTATCCGGCAGCACAATGGGTTATCTTGTTGCGGCTTTTGCCATTTCTCAGTTAATTACTTCACCTTTTGCAGGTAGGTGGGTTGACCGTTTCGGGAGAAAAAAAATGATTATTCTCGGGTTGCTTATATTCAGTTTATCTGAGTTGATTTTCGGATTAGGGACCCATGTTTCAATATTTTATTTCTCGAGGATATTGGGTGGTGTAAGTGCGGCTTTTATCATGCCCGCGGTAACAGCATATGTAGCTGATATTACAACCCTAAAGGAAAGGTCAAAGGCTATGGGGTATGTTTCTGCTGCAATTAGCACCGGCTTTATTATTGGGCCTGGTGCGGGAGGATTTATTGCCGGCTTTGGCATCCGCATGCCGTTTTTCTTCGCCTCCGCCATCGCGTTAATAGCAGCTGTCACTTCCGTTTTTATACTAAAAGAGTCATTGTCGATAGAAGAACGCCATCAACTCTCATCTCATACAAAGGAATCAAATTTCATTAAAGACTTGAAGAGATCCATTCATCCTGTCTATTTCATTGCATTTATTATCGTCTTTGTAATGGCTTTTGGTTTATCAGCTTATGAAACGGTATTCAGCTTGTTTTCTGATCATAAATTTGGCTTCACACCAAAAGATATTGCAGCCATTATTACGATTAGCTCCATTGTTGCGGTAGTTATTCAAGTTTTACTATTCGGGAAATTGGTCAACAAACTTGGAGAGAAAAGAATGATTCAGCTGTGCTTAATAACCGGTGCGATCTTGGCTTTCGTGTCTACTGTTATGTCAGGATTTTTAACTGTTTTGCTTGTAACTTGTTTTATTTTTCTGGCGTTCGATTTGCTACGTCCGGCCTTAACCGCTCATTTATCCAATATGGCCGGTAACCAGCAGGGTTTCGTAGCAGGCATGAACTCCACATACACCAGCCTGGGAAATATATTTGGACCTGCTCTAGGCGGTATACTATTTGATCTTAACATTCATTATCCTTTCCTTTTTGCAGGTTTCGTTATGATTGTCGGCCTTGGTCTTACAATGGTTTGGAAAGAAAAAAAGAATGATGCTGCAGCTTTGAATTAATTCATTTTCTATAAAGTCAAGTCATTTGGATGCAGGGAATGCCCCTGGTTAGGCACAATAAGAAAAGGTACTTAATTTGATAGGCTACATGTTGCTTGACGTGAATATAGTTTAAGCTGAGTTTTAGCAATATCAGGATACCGGGATAAGAAAAAAGGAGAATGTAGTATGAGTATAAAAATAAAAGGAGTAACTGATGATAATCGTGCTGCAATTCTTGATCTACATGTCAGCCAGAATCAATTATCATATATTGAATCTACAAAAATATGTTTAGAGGATGCAAACGAATGTCACTATTATAAACCTGTCGGGCTTTACTATGAAGGAGATCTAGTCGGTTTTGCAATGTATGGATTGTTTCCCGAGTATGATGAAGATAATAAAAACGGACGAGTCTGGCTTGACCGATTTTTTATTGACGAACGCTATCAGGGAAAAGGATTAGGGAAGAAAATGCTTAAAGCCCTCATTCAGCACCTTGCTGAGCTATATAAATGCAAAAGAATTTATTTAAGTATATTTGAAAATAATATTCATGCTATACGCCTTTATCAAAGGTTTGGTTTTCAATTTAATGGTGAACTCGACTTTAATGGTGAGAAGGTAATGGTAAAAGAGCTATAGATATCCAGGCCTCCTTTTTTGCTGAGAAACGTTTGAACTTCGATAATGATTACCTACTTAAACTGCAAGATCATTGTTTAAAAAAGCCTGGATGAAAATTTCATCTCAGGCTTTAAGCATCTTATTAGTCAAAATCTCATGTGTTTTATCCAGATGTTATTCTTTTTTCCAGACAATTTCTAAATAATTAATATGCCGGCCAACTGTTTTGTACACTTTAAAAATATACCCATCGGCTTCTATAACGGACCCAACTGCAGCGTCTATTTGTTGAGTCATAAACCAGCCGCCTATTGTATCCACTTCGTCACTTTCTAACGTCGTTCCCAATAAATCATTTACATCCTCAATGAGCACTTTCGAATCTAAGATATAGTGATTATCATTTACTTTTCTAATATTAGGCACTTCATCTTTATCAAATTCATCTCTGATTTCCCCGACAATTTCTTCAAGAATATCTTCAGCAGTGACTAAACCTGAAGTGCCGCCATATTCATCCACAAGAATAGCGATATGTGTTCGCTCTTTTTGCATTTTTACCAATAAATCATGAATTGGAACGGATTCAATAACATGGATAACAGGGTTGATATGATTTTCTAACTTGAAATCCTCTTTTATCTTCTGGTCTGTGTCAATATAAGCTGACAAGAATTCTTTAGCATTGATAAAACCAATGATTGAATCTTTATCTCCATTTAGGACTGGGTACCTTGTATAGCTCTCTGTCTTAATGGCCTTAACAATAGTTTCATAAGAATCCTCACTAGAAATCGCTACGATCTCTCTTCTCGGAATCATAATTTCTTTGGCGATTCTTTCATCAAATTCAAAAATATTATTTACATATTTCAACTCATTTTGATTGATTTCACCGCTCTTATAGCTTTCAGACAGTAAGATGCGCAGTTCTTCTTCAGAATGAGCAAGTTCATGTTCTGATGCAGGTTTCAAACCGAAGAGTCCTACTATAAACCGGGCTGAACCATTTAAAAACCATATAAAAGGGAACAGGATGCGGTAAAACCAAATAATTGGCTTTGCAGTCAAAAGAGTGATGGTTTCCGCTTTTTGGATAGCGAGTGTTTTAGGAGCAAGTTCTCCAACTACAACGTGCAAAAAAGTCGCCATCACAAAAGCAATCACTAAGATCAATACATGTGAGACTGTTTCACTTACATGAAAATGAGCAAATAAGGGGTGCAAAATCACTTCAAAAGTCGATTCTCCAACCCAGCCAATTCCCAACGCTGTAACCGTGATCCCTAATTGACAAGCTGACAAATATTCGTCCAAATGAGTAATGACCTTTTTGGCTGATACGGCACCTTTTTTTCCCTCTAATATGAGTTGGTCAATTTTTGATGACCTGATCTTTACTATCGCAAATTCAGTCGCAACAAAAAATGCTGTTAAGACAATTAAAATAGTAAAGATTATAAGGTTAATGGTTGTCAATGATTTGCCTTACCTAGTAAGGCGTACA
>NZ_JAVAXX010000245.1:0-9694 GCF_042709275.1 Bacillus sp. LR_5
ATAAGAGACAGCACTGCGTCCAAAGCGGCGTAATATGAGTTCAACAAAAGATAAACGCAAGCTTCACAAGCAAAAATGATCGCAATATGATTCTGAAAAGTGAAAAAACAAACGACCTCCTTGAACAGCTCTAAGCTGTTCCGGAGACTGAATATGAAAAGCGCAGATGAGGATAAGTAGCCTTGATAAAGCTTTCCACAGAGAACCGGGTTAGCTGAGAACCGGCGAAGCTTTACAAGGTGAACTCGCCTCAGAGTGCCAGTCTGAAATGATAGTAGGACTTGGCCGGGTGAACTTGATTCACTCGTTATTAAAGCGGATAGAAATATCCATGAGACGGCCGATTTAACAGGCTGTAAACAAGGGTGGTACCGCGGAAAGAAGAGCCTTTTCGCCCCTTTTAGCTATCGCATTCACTGCGCGGCTGATTGTGGGCGGAAGGGCTTTTTTTATTGAATAATCAGCTATAAAGCTAATAAAAAGATTGATCTTTAGAGGATGAAAATCCAAAAGGAGGAACTAAAATGGGGACTAATGTACAGGTGGATTCAGCATCTGCCAAATGTACACAGACGATGAGCGGAGCATTAATGCTGATTGAATCATTAAAAAAAGAGAAAGTAGAAATGATTTTCGGTTATCCGGGCGGGGCTGTGCTTCCGATTTACGATAAGCTTTACAATTCAGGGATGGTACATATCCTTCCCCGTCACGAACAAGGTGCGATCCATGCGGCGGAAGGATACGCAAGAGTATCTGGAAAACCGGGTGTCGTCATCGCCACGTCAGGCCCGGGAGCGACAAACCTTGTGACAGGCCTTGCGGATGCCATGATTGATTCATTGCCATTAGTCGTTTTTACCGGGCAGGTAGCAACCTCTGTTATCGGGAGCGATGCATTTCAGGAAGCGGACATTTTAGGGATTACGATGCCGGTGACAAAACACAGCTACCAAGTTCGCCAGCCGGAAGATCTGCCGCGCATCATTAAAGAAGCGTTCCATATTGCAACAACCGGAAGGCCCGGACCTGTCTTGATTGATATTCCGAAAGATGTAGCAACAATTGAAGGAGAATTCAGTTACGATCATGAGATGAATCTCCCGGGCTACCAGCCGACAACAGAGCCGAATTATTTGCAGATCCGCAAGCTTGTAGAAGCCGTGAGCAGTGCAAAGAAACCGGTGATCCTGGCGGGTGCGGGCGTACTGCACGGAAAAGCGTCAGAAGAATTAAAAAATTATGCAGAACAGCAGCAAATCCCTGTGGCACACACCCTTTTGGGGCTCGGAGGCTTCCCGGCTGACCATCCACTTTTCCTGGGGATGGCGGGAATGCACGGCACTTACACAGCCAATATGGCCCTTCATGATTGCGATCTTTTAATTAGTATCGGCGCACGTTTTGATGACCGCGTCACAGGAAACCTGAAGCACTTTGCAAGAAACGCAAAAATTGCCCACATCGATATTGATCCGGCTGAAATCGGAAAAATCATGAAAACACAGATTCCAGTTGTCGGAGACAGCAAAGTTGTCCTGCAAGAGCTGATCAAACAAAACGGCAAACAAGGCGATTCAAGCGAATGGAAAAAACAGCTCGCCGAATGGAAAGAAGAGTACCCGCTCTGGTACGTAGATAATGAAGAAGAAGGCTTTAAACCTCAGAAATTGATTGAATATATTCATCAATTTACAAAAGGCGAGGCCATTATCGCAACGGATGTCGGCCAGCATCAAATGTGGTCAGCGCAATTCTATCCGTTCCAAAAAGCAGATAAATGGGTCACATCAGGTGGACTTGGAACGATGGGATTCGGCCTTCCGGCAGCGATCGGTGCACAGCTTGCAGATAAAGATGCTACTGTAGTCGCGGTTCTCGGAGACGGTGGTTTTCAAATGACACTCCAAGAGCTCGATGTCATTCGCGAATTGAATCTTCCGGTCAAAGTCGTGATTTTAAATAACGCTTGTCTCGGAATGGTCAGACAGTGGCAGGAAATTTTCTATGAAGAACGCTATTCAGAATCTAAATTTGCTTCTCAGCCTGACTTCGTCAAATTGTCAGAAGCATACAGCATTAAAGGCATTAGAATTTCATCAGAAGCAGAAGCGAAAGATAAGCTGGAAGAGGCATTAACATCAAAAGAACCGGTTGTCATTGACGTGAGGGTTGCCAGCGAAGAAAAAGTATTTCCGATGGTGGCTCCGGGGAAAGGGCTGCATGAAATGGTGGGGGTGAAACCTTGAAAAGAATTATCACATTGACTGTGGTGAACCGTTCCGGCGTGTTAAACCGGATCACCGGTCTATTCACTAAAAGACATTACAACATTGAAAGCATTACAGTCGGACACACAGAAACAACCGGCGTTTCCAGAATCACCTTTGTCGTTCACGTTGAAGGAGAAAATGATGTTGAACAGCTGACGAAACAGCTCAACAAACAGATTGATGTGCTAAAAGTAACCGACATCACGAATCAATCGATTGTCCAGAGGGAGCTGGCCTTAATCAAGGTCGTATCCGCACCGTCAACGAGATCAGAGATTAATGGAATCATAGAACCGTTCAGAGCCTCTGTCGTTGATGTCAGCAGAGATAGCATCGTTGTTCAGGTGACAGGCGAATCTAACAAAATTGAAGCGCTTATTGAATTGTTAAAACCTTATGGCATTAAAGAAATCGCGAGAACAGGTACAACGGCTTTTGCGAGGGGAACCCAGCAAAAGGCGTCATCCAATAAAACAATATCTATTGTATAAAACATAACAAGGGAGAGATTTGAAATGGTAAAAGTATATTATAACGGTGATATCAAAGAGAACGTATTGGCTGGAAAAACAGTAGCAGTTATCGGGTACGGGTCGCAAGGTCACGCACATGCCCTGAACCTTAAAGAAAGCGGAGTTGACGTAATCGTTGGTGTTAGACAAGGAAAATCTTTCACTCAAGCCCAAGAAGACGGACATAAAGTATTTTCAGTAAAAGAAGCGGCAGCTCAAGCTGAAATCATCATGGTTCTGCTTCCGGATGAACAGCAGCAAAAAGTATACGAAGCTGAAATCAAAGATGAATTGACAGCTGGAAAATCATTGGTGTTCGCTCACGGATTTAACGTTCATTTCCATCAAATTGTTCCTCCTGCGGATGTAGATGTATTCTTGGTAGCGCCTAAAGGTCCGGGACACTTGGTAAGAAGAACATATGAGCAAGGAGCTGGCGTACCGGCATTGTTCGCGATTTATCAAGATGTGACTGGAGAAGCAAGAGACAAAGCCCTTGCATATGCAAAAGGAATCGGCGGCGCAAGAGCGGGCGTTTTGGAAACGACATTTAAAGAAGAAACAGAAACAGATTTGTTCGGTGAGCAAGCAGTTCTTTGCGGCGGATTGAGCGCGCTGGTAAAAGCTGGATTCGAAACATTAACTGAAGCAGGTTATCAGCCTGAACTTGCATACTTTGAGTGTCTTCACGAGCTGAAATTAATCGTAGACCTTATGTACGAAGAAGGACTTGCAGGCATGAGATATTCAATCTCTGACACAGCGCAGTGGGGAGATTTCGTATCAGGACCTCGCGTTGTTGATGCTAAAGTAAAAGAATCTATGAAAGAAGTATTAAAAGATATTCAAAACGGTACATTCGCAAAAGAGTGGATCGTCGAAAACCAAGTAAACCGTCCTCGTTTCAACGCCATCAATGCGAGCGAAAACGAGCATCAAATCGAAGTTGTAGGAAGAAAGCTTCGTGAAATGATGCCATTTGTGAAACAAGGCAAGAAGAAGGAAGCGGTGGTCTCCGTTGCGCAAAATTAATTTTTTCGACACGACGCTTCGTGATGGTGAACAGTCCCCTGGCGTGAACTTAAATACTCAGGAGAAACTTGCCATAGCAAAGCAGCTCGAAAGACTCGGGGCAGATATCATTGAAGCGGGGTTTCCCGCTTCGTCCCGAGGTGACTTTTTAGCTGTTCAGGAAATTGCAAGAACCATTAAAAATTGTTCAGTGACTGGTCTTGCCCGTTGCGTAAAAGGTGATATTGATGCTGCTTGGGAAGCGTTAAAGGACGGTGCTTATCCGAGAATTCACGTATTTATCGCCACGTCGGACATTCATTTGAAACACAAGCTGAAAATGACTCGTGAGCAAGTGATTGAAAGAGCAGTTGAAATGGTGAAATACGCAAAAGAGCGCTTTCCGGTTGTGCAATGGTCAGCTGAAGATGCCTGCCGGACTGAACTGCCGTTTTTAGCGGAAATCGTCGAGAAAGTCATTGACGCAGGCGCCAGTGTTATCAATCTTCCGGACACGGTCGGCTACCTGGCTCCAGCGGAATACGGAAATATCTTTAATTATATGAAGGAAAACGTTCCGAACATTCACAAAGCAAAGCTTTCGGCCCACTGTCATGATGATTTGGGAATGGCAGTCGCAAACTCTCTTGCTGCGATTGAAAATGGCGCTGATCAAATCGAATGCGCTGTGAACGGAATCGGTGAAAGAGCCGGAAACGCGGCATTAGAGGAAATTGCCGTTGCCCTCCATATCAGAAAAGATTTCTATCAGGTTGAAACAGGCGTTACATTGAACGAGATTAAGCGAACAAGCGATTTAGTAAGCAAGCTGACAGGTATGGCTGTTCCGCGCAATAAAGCGGTTGTAGGCGATAATGCCTTTGCTCATGAATCAGGCATCCACCAGGACGGCTTCTTAAAAGAAAAATCGACTTATGAAATTATTTCACCGGAACTTGTCGGTGTAACAGCAGATGCGCTTGTCCTAGGGAAACATTCCGGACGCCACGCGTTTAAAGACCGGCTGACTGCTTTAGGATTCCAATTTGAAAGTGAAGAGATTAATAAATTTTTTACGATGTTCAAAGAGTTGACTGAGAAGAAAAAAGAAATCACTGATGAGGATCTTGTTTCTCTTATTTTAGAAGAAAAAGTAACAGACCGCAAGATTGGGTATGAATTTCTTTCTCTGCAAGTGCATTACGGAACAAGTCAGGTTCCTACAGCTACACTATCTTTGAAAAACCAAGAAAACGCAGAGCTTATTCAGGAAGCGGCAACTGGAGCGGGAAGCGTGGAAGCGATCTACAACACGCTTGAGCGCTGCATCGATAAAGACGTGGAGCTCTTAGACTACCGCATTCAGTCCAATAGAAAAGGCGAAGACGCATTTGCCCAGGTGTATGTAAGAGTTTTGGTGAACGGAAAAGAATCAGCAGGGCGGGGCATAGCGCAGGACGTATTAGAAGCATCAGCGAAAGCCTATTTGAACGCAGTCAACCGTCAATTGGTTTTCCAATCGAATATGAGCGGACTTAAAAACCATACAGCTGTCGGATCATAAAAGAAAGGAGAACGGATAACTTGAAGAAACGTATTGCTCTATTGCCCGGAGACGGGATCGGCCCTGAAGTATTAGAATCAGCGACAGACGTACTGAAAAGTGTTGCCGAACGCTTTAATCATGAATTTGAATTTGAATATGGCCTGATTGGAGGGGCGGCGATTGATGAACATAACAACCCCCTCCCGGAGGAAACCGTTGCCGCTTGTAAAAATGCCGACGCTATATTGCTTGGCGCTGTCGGCGGACCGAAATGGGATCAAAATCCTTCGGAGTTGAGACCGGAAAAAGGTCTGCTCAGCATCAGAAAACAGCTTGATTTGTTTGCGAATTTGCGGCCTGTGAAGGTGTTTGAAAGCCTATCTGACGCATCACCTTTGAAAAAAGAATATATAGATAACGTTGATTTCGTTATCGTCCGTGAGCTGACAGGCGGCTTATATTTCGGCCAGCCGAGCAAACGCTATGTAAACACTGAAGGTGAGCAGGAAGCAGTAGACACACTGTTTTATAAGCGGACGGAAATTGAACGCGTGATCAGAGAGGGCTTTAAAATGGCGGCAGCCAGAAAAGGCAAGGTAACCTCCGTTGATAAAGCGAACGTTCTTGAATCAAGCAGATTGTGGCGTGAAGTGGCTGAGGACGTTGCAAAAGACTTTCCTGATGTGAAGCTAGAGCACATGCTTGTGGATAACGCGGCCATGCAGCTGATTTATGCACCGAATCAATTTGATGTCGTGGTGACTGAAAACATGTTCGGTGATATTTTAAGCGATGAAGCGTCCATGCTTACAGGCTCACTCGGAATGCTCCCGTCAGCCAGCCTATCAAGTTCAGGTCTTCATCTGTTTGAGCCTGTTCATGGCTCCGCGCCTGACATAGCCGGTAAAGGGATGGCAAATCCGTTTGCGGCCATATTGTCAGCGGCAATGCTTTTGAGAACATCTTTCGGCCTTGAAGAGGAAGCGAAAGCTGTAGAAGATACGGTTAACAAAGTCTTAACTTCCGGAAAAAGAACAAGAGACTTGGCGCGAGGCGAAGAGTTCAGCAGCACTCATGCCATTACAGAGGAAGTCAAGGCAGCGATCATGAGTGAAAATACAATTTCTAATATGTGACAGCTTACGTTAAGCGGTCTTAGTTCATAGGTAGAGGGAGGAAATAAAAGATGATGCCTCGAACAATCATCGAAAAGATTTGGGATCAGCATATTGTAAAACATGGTGGGGGAAAACCGGATCTTCTCTATATTGATTTGCATCTTATTCATGAGGTCACGTCTCCTCAGGCATTTGAAGGGTTGAGACAAAAGGGAAGAAAGGTCAGAAGACCCCAGAACACGTTTGCGACAATGGACCACAACATCCCGACCGTCAATCGTTTTGAGATAAAGGATGAAGTTGCGAAACGCCAAGTGACGGCGCTTGAACGAAACTGTGAAGAATTTGGTGTGCGCCTTGCTGATCTTCACAGTGTGGATCAAGGGATTGTCCATGTTGTCGGTCCTGAACTGGGCTTAACGCTTCCAGGGAAAACGATTGTATGCGGCGATAGCCATACATCAACCCATGGCGCATTCGGCGCTCTTGCATTCGGAATCGGGACAAGTGAAGTTGAACATGTCCTTTCCACACAGACACTTTGGCAGCAACGTCCGAAAACACTTGAAGTGCGCGTAGACGGAACACTTCAAAAAGGGGTAACGGCAAAGGATGTCATTCTTGCTGTCATCGGCAAATACGGGGTGAAATTCGGCACTGGCTATGTCATTGAATACACTGGGGAAGTATTCAGAAATATGACGATGGATGAACGAATGACCGTTTGTAACATGTCAATTGAAGCAGGGGCAAGAGCAGGTTTGATTGCACCTGACGAGGTGACATTTGAATATTGCAAAAACCGCAAATATACGCCAAAAGGCGAAGAATTTGACAAGGCCGTAGAGGAATGGAAGGCGCTGCGCACAGATCGGGGCGCTGTTTACGATAAATCTATCGTCCTTGACGGCAACGAAATTTCTCCGATGGTGACATGGGGCATCAACCCGGGAATGGTTCTTCCTGTCGATTCAGAAGTTCCTGCGCCGGAAAGCTTTTCCGCAGAAGATGACAAAAAAGAAGCGATTCGCGCTTATGAATATATGGGACTGACCCCTCATCAGAAAATTGAAGACATTAAAGTGGAGCACGTGTTTATCGGTTCCTGCACAAATTCTCGCATGACTGACCTTCGCCAGGCTGCTGATATGATCAAAGGGAAGAAGGTAGCTGATAGCGTAAGAGCCATCGTCGTTCCCGGATCCCAAAGCGTGAAGCTTCAGGCTGAAAAAGAAGGGCTTGACCAGGTTTTCTTGGAAGCTGGATTTGAATGGAGAGAGTCAGGCTGCAGCATGTGTTTGAGCATGAATAATGATGTTGTTCCTGAGGGAGAGCGCTGTGCGTCAACCTCTAACCGCAACTTCGAGGGCAGACAAGGAAAGGGTGCAAGAACACATCTCGTCAGCCCGGCAATGGCTGCGATGGCTGCCATTCACGGACACTTCATTGATGTCAGAAAGTTTTATCAGGAAAAAACAGTTGTGTAAGGAGTGCGCGAGATGGAACCTTTGAAAACACATACGGGGAAAGCAGCCGTATTAAATCGAATCAATGTTGACACAGACCAGATTATTCCTAAACAATTTTTGAAGAGGATTGAAAGAACAGGCTACGGCCGTTTTGCATTCTTTGACTGGAGATATGATGAGAAAGGTGAACCGAACCCTGAATTTGAATTAAACCAGCCTGCTTATCAAGGTGCTTCCATTTTAATAGCAGGAGAAAATTTCGGCTGCGGGTCATCGCGTGAACACGCTCCGTGGGCGCTTGATGATTATGGGTTTAAAATTATCATTGCACCTTCATTTGCTGATATTTTTCACCAGAACTGCTTTAAAAACGGTATGCTGCCGATCCGCATGCCATATGACAATTGGAAAAAGCTTGTCGGCCAGTATGAAAACCAGTCATTGCAAATGACTGTTGACCTTGAAAATCAGCTAATTCATGATAGTGAAGGCAATCAAATTTCATTCGAAGTTGATCCGCATTGGAAAGAGATGCTCATCAACGGCTATGATGAAATTTCATTAACGCTTTTGCTTGAAGATGAAATCAAGCAATTTGAATCACAAAGAAGCTCTTGGCTTCAAGCCTAAAAAGCAGCCGGCATTTGTCCGGCGGCTTTTTTTGCCTTGTGAAACCTTTCATTTCTTGTGTTTGTTCACAGGTGTTGATACACTTGAACAAAATAAATGCCTGAAAGGAATATAGGTATGACGCATGACAAGAGAAACGCAAAAATTATTCCTTTTCCTCATCTGAAAGACCGTCTTGTGGAAAAAGGGATGGCATCACTAAAGGAAAAAAAGTATCAAGAAGCACTTGAGCTGTTTTCGGAAGCGATGAAATATGATGATACTGACTCCGATCTTCACTTAGGGATGGCTATCTGCTTTTTAGAGCTGGGCGAATTGGAAGAGGCAAAAAGCGTCTGCGAGAAGATGCTAAAAGAAGGCTATGGCCATTATTTTACGGTTTTGCAGGTGTACATGACCATCTTAATTCAGCTCAAAAAATACGAAGAAGTCAAAAGCACCATTGAAGCCGTTTTGGAAGAAAATCAACTGCCTGCGGAAAGTGCCGAGCAATTTTATAAGCTGCTTGATTTCAGCCGGAAAATGACCGATCCGGAACGTGAGGACGAGGCTTGGGCCGAGGAATATGAGGATACAATTGATACTGAGAAAGTGCTGGCAAGCCCTGAGGAGCAAATGAATTTAATTCATTCCTTAAAAGACCGCAATATAGCGAAGTATACAGGCCTGCTCAAAACAATCCTTCAAGACCCCTCAGCTCACCCGATTATTAAAACGATGATTGTTATGCTATTGGCCGAGCATGAGTACAGCAAACCCGTGCACATTACTAAATTTGGCGAGTCTTTGACAATTGAACCGTCTGAGATTGTCCCGCCTGATGCCGCACCGATTTTACACCGTGTTCTCCGGGTGCTGGATGAGACGCTTGGAAATGAAAATCCAACATTATATGCGGCAGTAGAAGAACTGTGGAGAAGACATTTGTACGTTTTATATCCGTTCCAGCCGAAATTGCTGTCGGCCGATCTTTGGGCGGCTGCCCTGCATAAAGTCGGTTACGAGATGCACGGAATTGAAATTGAAAGGGAAGAACTTCATATGATGTATGAGTTTACAGACAGAGAACTCGATGAAGCGTGCACAATGATAAAAGATATTGAAGAAATTTCTTATTTGTAAATCGCGCCATATA
>NZ_JAVAXX010000246.1:0-9558 GCF_042709275.1 Bacillus sp. LR_5
AATATGCTTGGCGGGTTTGCCATCATTATGATTCTTGGTGTGTTTCTCGGAGACATAGGCCAACGCATACCGATATTGAAGGATATTGGCGGCCCTGCTATTTTATCTTTGTTTGTTCCTTCATTTTTAGTCTTTTACAATGTACTGAATTCAACATCTTTAGACGCTGTAACCAACTTGATGAAAACGTCTAACTTCCTTTATTTCTATATCGCTTGCCTTGTTGTGGGAAGTATCCTCGGTATGAACAGAATTGTTTTAATACAGGGGTTTATCAGAATGTTCGTTCCACTGGTTGCAGGAACGATCGCGGCCGTTGCAGCCGGCATCCTTGTCGGATTTATTTTTGGCTATAGTGCCTATGATTCCTTTTTCTTTGTTGTTGTCCCGATTATTGCCGGGGGAATAGGCGAAGGAATTTTGCCGCTTTCAATCGCCTACTCACAAATACTGGGCTCATCTGCTGATGTATTTGTGTCTCAGCTGGTTCCAGCCGCAATTATAGGAAACGTTTTTGCTATCATATGTGCAGCCTTAATGAAAAAGCTTGGCGATAAGCGTCCAGATCTAAATGGGAACGGACGTCTCGTAAAATCTAAAAAAGCAAATGAGATTTTCAATCAAAAAGAAGCCGAAGCAAAAATTGATTTCAAATTAATGGGAGCAGGAGTTCTGCTCGCGTGTACATTCTTTATTTTTGGCGGGTTATTGGAGAAATTCATCTTCATCCCGGGCGCGATCTTAATGATTATTTCAGCTGCGGCTGTCAAGTATGCAAATATTCTTCCGAAAAAAATGGAAGAAGGCGCTTACCAGCTTTATAAGTTTATTTCTTCAAGCTTTACATGGCCGCTGATGGTCGGTCTCGGCATCCTCTTTATTCCGTTGGATGACGTAGCGTCTGTGATTTCTATTCCGTTTGTCATCATTTGTATTTCAGTTGTTATCGCGATGATTGGTTCTGGATATTTTGTAGGCAAGCTGATGAACATGTATCCGGTTGAATCCGCAATCGTTACTTGCTGCCACAGCGGCCTCGGCGGAACGGGTGATGTTGCCATTTTATCAGCATCAGGAAGAATGGGCCTTATGCCGTTTGCCCAAATTTCAACCCGTCTCGGCGGTGCAGGCACAGTTATTTGCGCGACAGTTTTGCTTCGTTTTTTCACTTCATAAACAGAAAGAGTTCCGTTTTATGCGGAACTCTTTTTTTATTTATTCACAATCCGAATATACTCTCGGGGACCAAACGGCAGATCCTTTGATTCCGTCTCACTCATTCTGGCTGACAGGTGGTGCTCCAGTAAATACAGCTCCCACTCATCACTAGCCGCCACACCGCTGCGCCCGTCATATTGATTCAACATGAATGCCCCTGCAAATACTGAGCAGAATAAACCTGAGCACATCACGACTTTTCTTTTCACATGACCAGCTCCTTTCCTTCAGCTTGATCAGGATTGATTTTAAATATACAAATAACCTCTTTTTTGTTAGACTTATTTTGAGGTCAAAAGAACTCATAAAAATCCCTTACAGCAGTTCGAAGCGTGGCAGCTTGCAGAAAAGTGCGATATAATTTGGACTAGGTCGTTTGACCGTATATTTTATACATAGCGCATTTTTCAATTGAGAACGAGAAAAGGAGGTCTTATCTTTGCAGCTCTTACATCTTGCTATTTTATCGCCTTTTTTATTTGCTTTTATCATTCCCTTCTTGGCAAAATACGCAAAAAGAGTGCATACGGGCTGGTTTGTGTTGATCCTGCCCGTCTTGCTGTTTATATACTTTCTCCCAATGATCAGGATGACACAATCTGGAGAAACACTTCGATCGGTATTAGAGTGGATTCCGTCACTCGGCATTAACTTTACCGTTTATATAGACGGCCTCGGGTTATTATTCGCTTTACTGATCACAGGCATTGGCTCTTTGGTCACTCTTTACAGCATTTTTTATTTATCGAAAGAAAAAGAACAGCTTGGGCCCTTTTATGTCTACTTATTGATGTTCATGGGCGCCATGCTCGGCGTCGTTCTAGTAGACAATGTCATGGTTCTCTACATGTTCTGGGAGCTTACAAGCCTTTCATCCTTTTTGCTGATCGGCTATTGGTATAAGCGGGAAAAGTCGCGCTATGGCGCAGCCAAATCACTTTTGATTACGGTCAGCGGCGGGCTGTGCATGCTCGGTGGATTTATTCTCCTTTATTTGATAACGGATTCCTTCAGTATTAGAGAGATGGTTCACCAGGTTCAATTAATTGCCGGCCACGAATTGTTTATCCCGGCTATGATTCTCATTTTATTAGGGGCTTTTACGAAATCAGCGCAATTTCCTTTTTACATCTGGCTCCCTGACGCGATGGAAGCTCCGACGCCTGTCAGCGCTTATCTCCATTCAGCTACTATGGTAAAAGCCGGCATTTATGTGATTGCGAGATTCAGCCCTATTTTCGCCTTTTCAGCTCAGTGGTTTTGGATCGTGTCCCTCGTTGGCCTCTTTACGATGGTTTGGGGTTCATTCCATGCCGTGAAACAAACTGATTTAAAATCGATTTTGGCGTTTTCAACCGTCAGCCAGCTCGGCATGATCATCTCCATGCTCGGAGTCAGTGCTGCGGCCCTTCATTACGGCCATACAGAATATTATACAGTTGCCGCTATGGCTGCCATTTTCCATTTGATCAACCACGCAACCTTTAAAGGAAGCTTGTTTATGGCAGTCGGGATTATCGATCAC
Organism: Bacillus sp. LR_5; assembly: GCF_042709275.1. NCBI lineage: Bacteria > Bacillati > Bacillota > Bacilli > Caryophanales > Bacillaceae > Bacillus > Bacillus sp. LR_5. The sequence continues at coordinate 2,744 of NZ_JAVAXX010000246.1, forward strand.
GAAACAGGCACACGGGATATCCGGAAGCTAGGCGGCCTGATGGCGATTATGCCGATTACTTTTACCATTTCCTTAATCGGGACATTTTCAATGGCCGGCTTACCGCCGTTTAACGGATTTTTGAGTAAAGAAATGTTTTTCACAAGCATGCTTCGCGTGACACATTTTGACCTGTTCAACGTGCAGACATGGGGCGTTCTGTTCCCTCTTTTCGCCTGGATCGGAAGTGTATTTACGTTTATCTACAGCATGAAATTGCTGTTTAAAACATTCAGAGGAAATTACCAGCCTGAGCAGCTTGAAAAACCGGCTCACGAGGCGCCTGTCGGCATGCTCGTACCACCGGTCATTCTTGTCGCTTTGGCTGTCAGTCTCTTCTTTTTCCCGAATATATTGTCGTACAGCCTGATAGAGCCTGCGATGAACTCAATCTATCCGACACTGCTTGCCGGCCATGAGAAATTCCACGTTCACATTTCACAGTGGCATGGGGTTACAACGGAATTGCTCATGACTGCGGGTATTGTTGTGATCGGAACAATTGGTTATTTGTCGCTGAATAAGTGGAAAGGAATCTATAAACTGTTTCCTTCGAAACTCACACTCAACCGGTTATACGATAAGCTTTTGACTCTGATGGAGAAAGGCTCTTACCGGGTCACAAAACAATATATGACCGGGTTTTTAAGAGATTATTTGCTGTATATCTTCGCTGGTTTCATCATTCTGATAGGCGGAGCTTTTGCCATTAAAGGCGGATTTTTATTTAAAACGGAAGGCATGGCTAAAATCGGTGTATACGAAATCATTTTGACGCTTGTCATGATCAGCGCCACAGTGGCGACTGTTTTTGCTAGGTCAAGACTGACGGCGATCATTGCACTCGGTGTTGTCGGTTATACGCTTGCATTGTTTTTTGTCATTTTCAGAGCGCCGGACTTGGCATTGACTCAGCTCGTCATTGAAACGATTTCTGTGGCACTGTTTCTGCTTTGCTTCTACCATTTGCCGAAACTGAGGCTGAAAACAAAAACGAGAACGTTCCGGATGACGAATTTTATCATTTCTTTAGGCGTCGGTGTTATCGTTACTCTGCTCGGCATCGCATCGTCAAGCCAGCGGACAAAAGACAGCATTGCGTCCTTTTTTGTCAAACACAGCCACGATCTCGGCGGAGGGGATAATGTCGTCAATGTCATTCTCGTTGATTTCAGGGGATTTGATACAATGTTTGAAATTACGGTATTAACGATAGCCGCTCTCGGCATTTACAGCATGATTAAAACAAAAGTAAAAGAGGAGGGGAAAAGCGGTGAATGAACAAAAAACAAATGACTTGATTCTTCAAACCGCGACAAAGCTTGTATCCTTTATCATTTTGCTTTTCTCTTTCTATTTATTTTTATCAGGGCATAACGCGCCCGGAGGAGGCTTTGTCGGCGGACTGATCACGTCCTCTTCCATCGTTCTCTTGCTCTTGGCGTATGATTTAAAAACCGTGCGTTCCCTTTTGCCGGTCAATTTCATTTATGTCGCGGGAGCCGGCCTTCTGCTCGCTGTATTAACAGGCGTTGGCTCCTTTGTCTTCGGGGCTCCTTTTTTAACCCACACATTCGGATACTTTCAGCTGCCGATCCTTGGGAAAACGGAGCTCGCCACAGCGACGATATTTGATTTAGGCGTTTATCTTGTTGTCGTAGGCATAACGATGACCATTATTCAAACGATTGGAGAGGAAGAATAATGGAAATCTTAATGGCTGTATTAGCCGGTATTATTTTTATGGCTGCTACGTATTTGCTGCTGTCTAAAAGCCTGCTTCGCGTCATTATCGGAACAGCACTGTTAAGCCATGGCGTTCATTTAATGCTTTTGACTATGGGAGGGTTAAAGAAAGGCGCCGCTCCGATTTTGAGCGAGCATGCCAAATCATTTGTCGATCCGCTTCCGCAAGCCCTGATTTTGACCGCAATTGTCATTTCTTTTGGCGTTACATCATTCATCCTCGTCATGGCCTTTCGCGCTTATCAGGAATTGAAATCGGACGATATGGATCAAATGAGGGGAAATGATCAACATGAATAATTTTGTTATTTTGCCAATCCTGATCCCGCTTTTGTCGGCTATTCTTCTGATTTTCATGACGAAGAATCTTATGCTCATGAGAATCTTCAGCACGGCGGCATCGGCCATCGGGATTGTGATTAGCGGCATACTTGTACAGACTGTCTTCACAAAAGGTATCCAGACACTCAGCTTAGGCGGCTGGAAAGCGCCGTACGGCATTGTGCTCGCCGCAGACCAATTCGCCAGCCTGCTCGTTCTCACAACAGCGGTCATCGGTTTATTGGTTGGGCTTTATTCCTTCCGTTCCGTCGGTGAAAAACGGGAGCGCTCCTTTTACTACTCCGGCGTTCAGTTCTTGCTTGCCGGTGTCAGCGGAGCGTTTTTAACAGGCGATTTATTTAATATGTACGTATTTTTTGAGCTTCTGCTTATTGCTTCCTATATGCTGATTGTATTAGGCGGCACAAAAATTCAGCTGCGGGAATCCCTTAAATATATTGTGTTTAATATCGTATCGTCTGCCCTGTTTGTCATAGGGGTCGGCTTTTTATACGCTGTAACCGGCACGTTAAACATGGCGGATCTTAGCGTGAAAATCAGCGAATCAGGACAAACCGGGCTGATCACTGTGATTGGTGTCCTGCTGCTTTTGGTATTTGGCATGAAGGGCGGAATCTTCCCCCTCTACTTTTGGCTTCCAGGCTCTTATTACGCGCCACCGGCAGCAATCTCCGCGTTGTTCGGCGCTTTGCTTACAAAAGTCGGGTTATATGCGATTACGAGGGTTTTCACATTGATTTTTATTCACGATACTGCCTTTACCCATCAGCTGATGATTTGGCTGGCGGCGCTGACTGTGATTTTCGGTGTGATCGGTTCACTCGCTTATTCGAATGTCATGAAAATTGTGATCTATAACATTATTACCGCTGTCGGCGTGATTTTGTTCGGTGTGGCAGTACACACCCCCGCATCTATTCAGGGCGCGATCTACTATCTGATTCACGATATGCTGATTAAGGGCGCTTTGTTTATGCTGGCAGGTACGCTGATCGCATTGACTGGAACCGCGAGCCTGCATAAAATGGGCGGGCTGATCAAACGCTATCCTGTTCTTGGATGGATGTTTTTCATTTCCGCTATTTCTCTTGCAGGCATTCCGCCACTGAGCGGATTTGTCGGCAAATTTAAAATTGCGGAGGGCGGCTTCGCAGAAGGTGAATTTACGATATCCATGCTGATTCTGCTTTCGAGTCTGCTCGTACTGTACTCTGTGCTGAGGATCTTTATACATGCGTTTTGGGGCGAAGAAAAAGAAACGCCAAAACCAAATCATCGAACAGCTAAAGGACTTCTTTATCCGGCAGCTATTTTTCTCTTGCTGTCTCTTCTCTTCGGGGTGGGTACAGAATGGGTGTCGCCTTACGTTGATCAAGCGGCCGAGACGCTGCTGAATCCGGAAAAATATATCGAAGCTGTTCTGAAGGAGTAGATCGCATGGCATTTCAAATTTTATTAAATGTGTTTCTCGCTTTTTGCTGGATGTTCTTAAGCAACAGTCCAAGCGCCGCAGGATTCATTACAGGCTATATTCTGGGAATGCTCTCTCTCTTTTTCTTCCGGCGCTTTTTCACTCGCCAGTTTTATCTATGGAAATTGATTTCTATCATCAAGCTCTGTTTCATTTTTATAAAGGAACTGTACCTTGCTAATGTCAGTGTGATGAAATCAGTCTTATCTCCAAAACTGAATATCAGACCGGGTATTTTTGCTTTTAAAACTGAACTGACGAAGGACTGGGAAATCACCCTGCTTTCTCTGCTCATTACATTAACGCCGGGAACCTTGGTGATGGATATTTCAGATGACAGAACAATACTTTATATTCATGCAATGGATATCGAGGATGCGGAAAAAGCGATTTTTGATATTCGGGAGTCATTTGAAAAAGCCATACAGGAGGTGAGCCGGTGATGTTTACGCTGATCCTGCAAATCGCGCTCGGCATTATGGCAGTGTCTACCTTTTTGTATGTCATTCGTGTCATTAAAGGGCCGACTGTGCCTGACCGGGTCGTGGCTCTGGATGCAATCGGCATCAATCTGATCGCAATCACGGCGCTTGTCTCCATCTTGCTGAAAACAAGTGCGTTTTTAGATATTATTTTGCTGCTGGGGATTTTATCGTTTATCGGAACGATCGCATTTTCCAAGTTCCTGGAGAAAGGAGAGATTATCGAAAATGATCGAAACCGCTAAGGTCGTTGTGGCTGTATTCATTTTGCTGGGTGCTCTTATATGCCTCATTGCTTCATTTGGCGTACTTCGCCTTCCCGATGTGTTTACACGCGCTCATGCTGCTTCTAAAGGCTCAACATTAGGTGTCAATATGATTCTGCTCGGTGTCTTCTTCTATTTGTGGTTTGTGACGGGGGAGCTCTCCGCTAAAATCCTGCTTGGAATTCTCTTTATCTTTATTACGTCGCCTATCGGCGGGCACTTGATCTGCCGTGCTGCGTATAACTCCGGCGTCAAGCTTGATGAGAGAAGTGTGCAAGATGACTATAACGGAATCAGAAACTTTGTGATTAAACGAAAAGAGGATTCTTATTTATAAAAATAAGCAGCCGGACAGGCAGAGTTCCGGCTGTTTTTTTATTTCTTGATGACAGCCAGCGTGCATCTGGATATACAGATCAGCCTCTCTTGCTCGTCATATATGTGAATATGATAGACAATCGTCGTTCTGCCTATATGAACGGGCTCGGCTATCGCCTTTACCGTTCCTTCCTTTACAGATTTTAAATGGTTGGCGTTAATCTCCAAACCGACACAAGCTTGCGTTGTATGATCAATCAGGTTCTGTGCACCTGCGCTCGCCACGGTTTCCGCCAGGGCCACTGAAGCGCCTCCATGCAAATATCCGAACGGCTGTACCGTCCGATGATCCACCGGCATGACCGCAACGCATCGTTCCGCTGTGTTTTCAACAATCTCAATACCAAGCGCTTCAAGCAATGTGTGCTTCATATCCATCTCTACACCCCCCAACATTTAAAGTACACCGTCTGATTTCGCAATCAAAACCGCTTCCGTCCGTGAACCGACATTCAGCTTATTGAAAATCGATGTCAAGCTGTATTCAATGGACCGCTTGCTTAAATGAAGGGCATCTGCGATTTCTTGGTTTGTAAATCCCTTTTCAACTTCTTGAAGAATCAGGCATTCTCTAGGTGTGAGCACATCTTGTTCTTTTTGAGAGGAAGGAGCCGGCTTTGTTTTTTGCTGAGTCATCAGCTGTTTAAAGTAAGCAAAATCGACTAAAATTTCTCCGTTGAGTACGTGGTATATGTATTGGGTGATCTTTTCTTTAGATTCCGTTTTGCTGATGGCACCGTGCAGACCCGCACGAATCGCTTCCTCGAAATAATCCTCGACCTCATAACCGGTATACACGATAATTTTACAATGAGGATTCTCTTGTAAAATCTGTTTAGAAAGCTCCATCCCATTGACCTCGCCGCCTAGATTCAGATCCATTAAAATGAGATCATATGACGAGAAATCATGCTGCTTGATAAACTGTTCGCTCGGTTCAGGACTGAGACAATCAACAGACAAATTCGAATCCGTTTCCAAAATTGTCTTGGTGCCTTCCATGACAGCCGGATGGTCATCAATCACTAGTATCTTTTTCATGTTTTCCTCCCTTTTACTCACTCTTTTCCATTTTATAAAAAAGACTTGGCCTGTGCCAAGTCGTTTCCGTTATAAATCCATTACAATTCGATTTCAATATCAGCCTTAAAGCCCTTTCCTTCACTTGTTTCAATCCGAAGGCGCCCATCTAAAGCCCTGACTCTCTCCTTAATGCCAGAAAGCCCCATGCTCATGGAATGCTCAGTATTCTTTTCCTGATCAAACCCTACGCCATCATCCTCATAATGAAGAACGATTTTGTTTTGAATACTGATGAGCATAATCAGCACATCCGTCGCCTGAGAGTGCTTGACCGCATTAGACAGAAACTCTTGAATGATCCGGTACAAATTCAGCTGCGAATCCAGATCAAGGGAAGCCGTAAATCTCCCGGTATTTAAACGAATATGAAACGGAACCCGCTCCTGCTGCTGCGCCACCAGCTTCGACAGCGCCTTCACCAATCCAAGATCATACAGAAGCTGCGGCCGCAGCTCATGACACGTCTCCCTCGTCATCGAAATCACATCAGACATCTGCTCATTCATCTGCACAAGCTTGTCCTGCACCTCTTCACGGCACGGATTATCATCCTTCTTAAAATCACCCAAAAACAGCTCACACTGGCGTTTTAAGGAAATCAAATCCTGAAGAACCGAATCGTGGAGATCGCGGGCGAGATCCGAGCGTTGTTTTTCCTCGATCGTGTACATGAGTTTTTTGAGCCATACGGGGTTGGATTCTTGTTGTTTTATTTCTTCTAAATGACTCATTAGTTCTTCGATTTTCATGACGTTTTCGATCGATACGTTTGTATAAAAAGCCAAAGTTTTCAGCCAAGAAAGTTCTTCGAGTGTGAGACGAGGCGTATTCATTTTAGATAAACAAAGGATCACAAATGATTTACCACCGCGTTCACCAATCTTCATGACAAAACCTTTATTAAATTCAACGATTTTCCCTATTTCGGATGTTACTTTTCTAAATTCTTTTTGATAGACTTTTTCAAATGAATTTACGTTCTCATCATCATATAGTTTAATATTTCCG
>NZ_JAVAXX010000247.1:0-9505 GCF_042709275.1 Bacillus sp. LR_5
TGGGATCGGAGATGAGTAAAAGAGACAGTTACCGTACTTAAAAAGCGAGGCAGAAGGATTTTACATGAGATTAAAGTTTGGAAAATTGATACAGGCCTTGTAACCGGCCCAGCTGATCGCATTATATTATTATCTTGCAGTTACTGTGGCCGTTATATTGCTGAGTTTGCCGGCGGCCCATAAACCGGGGGCGGATTGGACGTTTATTGATGCGCTTTTTACAGCTGTCAGTTCAGTCAGCGTAACGGGGCTGACGGTAGTTGATACAGCTGATACATTCAGCACAATAGGGATTTTTATATTAGCATTTGTTCTGCAATTTGGCGGAATCGGAATTATGACGCTCGGAACGTTCATTTGGCTGATCATGGGAAAACGAATCGGGCTGAAAGAACGGAAGCTGATTATGGTTGATCAAAACCAATCCCAGTTTTCAGGAATTGTCAATCTGATGAAGCAGGTACTGTTTCTGATCTTGTGGATTGAATTTTTTGGCGGGCTGATTCTCGGCACATATTTCTTAACCTACTATGACTCCTATCAGGAAGCTTATTTACACGGATTTTTTGCCAGTATCAGTGCAACGACAAACGGCGGATTTGATATTACCGGTAATTCGATGATTCCATTTCGCCACGATTACTTTGTGCAGTTTATTACAATGCTTTTAATTATATTTGGAGCGATTGGATTTCCCGTGCTTGTTGAAGTAAAGGATTTCCTGTTTTCAAAGCATCGGCGTTATCCATTTACGCTTTTTACAAAGATCACGACGATTACGTTCGGCTCACTTGTCTTGTTTGGAGCCATTGGCATCTTTGCCCTGGAAGCAAACCATGCGTTCGCAGGAAAATCATGGCATGATATTTTGTTTTTGTCCCTGTTTCAATCAACGGCAACCCGAAGCGGGGGACTGGCAACAATCGATATCAGCCAATTATCAGATTCCACACTCTTTTTTATTTGTGCGCTGATGTTTATCGGAGCGTCGCCAAGCTCAGTCGGGGGAGGCATACGGACAACGACTTTTGCTTTGAACCTTCTTGCGCTGTTTCATTTTGCCCGCGGCAATAAGGCCGTAAAGGTATTCAAACGGGAGCTTCACCCTGCTGACTTGATGAAGTCGCTTGTTGTCACGATGATGGCGATCCTGCTCGTTTTTGGCGCGACACTCATTCTGACCATTACAGAAAAACATTCCCTGCTGGAGCTTTTGTTTGAAGTGTGCTCGGCATTCGGTACAACCGGCCTGTCGCTTGGAATTACGGCAGATTTGAGCAGTGTTGGAAAATGCGTCATTATGATTGTCATGTTTATCGGGCGAATCGGCATCCTAACCTTCCTGTATCTGATCGGAAGAAAGGAAATTGAAGCGAACTATCACTATCCGAAAGAAAGAGTGATTATCGGATAGGCAAAACACCGCATACTTTGCGGTGTTTTTTGATTGCCAAAAAAAAGATGTGTGCCTCCTGTTCAGTTGGAGAACCTAACTTCGACAGGTGCAATTTACGCTCCTGCATCTTAAAATGTCTGAAAACTGGCGAGGAGGATTCGTATGAAGCGTAAAGCTGAAGTGAATGAAGCCATTAAAAATAACAATACACCTACCGAGAGCATGGACCCCAATTCATATAAGACACAATATCATGACGACCCCAATTTTAGAGGGGCAAACCGCAATTCCAAACAGGGCCAGCAGGGAGGCATGTAGTTGTGAAGAAAAACCGTCATAGCAGAGACATGCAAAATCATAAAAAGCCTATGAATAAAAAGGTGCTGGAGGAAGAGTTCTCAAGTGAACTTGGGGATTACAATGCCGGGAAGATCATCGAAACGCTGGAAGTCACCAAGCCTGAAAAGAAAAAAGAAAAAAACAAAAATAAAAAACACCAATAAAAAAGACCTCTTAGGCGGCGTCCGCTTAAGAGGTGCTTTTCTATTTTAAATAAGCATTTTTGCCCGTTCCTCTGACAAATTGCAATAAGCTGGTCATCCTCAGCTCAATGAAGGGCTGAGCGACTGTCTTAACAAAGTTGCTGGAGAGGACTGATGTCAGGGCTGCTGTTAAAAGCAAGAGGATCACTAAGCTTTGATAGTCAGTAAGCCAATCCTCAAGCCCGACCTGTCGTAATGTCTTAATAATAAACCCGTGAAGCAGATACACGTAAAATGTCCGGGTTCCCCATTTGGTAAAGAAATACCGTTTTTGCGGAACAAGCGCTAAAAAGCTGAAGGTTGCCCCAAAGGCGAGTACATACCAGCCGATTCGGGATAGTCCGCTTACCAGGGTAACGTCTCCAAATGAAGAATACGGTTTTGAACCAAACAGAAAAGAATAGTCAAAATCGATGCCCCAGCAGATGACGAATACTGCGGCAAGCACTCCGAGCGCAATTTGTTTGCCGCGTTTTGATCTCAATAAATCAAAATGATGTTTATTTAAATAAAAACCGACAAGGAACATCGGTAAGAATACGAATGTCCGTGACAAGCTCAGCGTGCTGCTGACAAAGTCCAGATAACCGATCAGCACGGCGATTCCGCAGCTGACAAACAGCGCCCACTGCTTTGAAAGCTTTGAAAAAGGATATAGGAGCAGGTTCCAAAAGAATAAGCTTACAAGAAACCATAACGACCATTGCGGATCAATCGGGTTCACATTTGCCATGCTTTCATCTTGCATAATGTAATAAAAGACGGAATAAATGATTTGGAAAATCAAATACGGAATAATCAGCTTGACCGCCAGCTTTTTTACATATCCCGCCCGTTTAAAGCCTTTCGCGAAATAACCGGATACAAGAATAAATGCAGGCATATGGAATGTGTAAATGAACTTGTAGAGGTAGAGCATAAAATGATTATCATTAATAAAGGAACGAAGGATATGACCGAATACAACAAGGAATATCAATAAAAATTTTGCGTTATCGAAATAACTGTCCCGCGATTTACTCATAGCATCACCTTCTCTTTCATCAGTCACTAAGAGATTATTCCCTGCTGGTACATATTTTAAAATAAAAGATGAAAAAGGAATCTAAAAAAATGCTGATTGTTAGGTCGATGTAAAGTGACGGTAAGGATCGTAGAAAATGTCTTCGTAATGTAATGGCGCTGAAATTTTCTGAAATTTATAGGGCAAATGAAGGAAGTTCCCGCATTTTGTAGAAATATTGAGGGATAGGTTTTGAAGAAGGAGTGTACATGCATGGAAACTCTTGGTGTCCAGACAAACTCGGAGCTGCGAGAGGAACTGAATCGCCTCAAAGAAGAAAACGCGCGACTGAAAAAGGAATTGAATCAGCATCAAGTGATTGTCAACAATACGCTCGATGCTATTTTTATTTGTGATAACGAAATGCGGATTGTTCAGGCAAATGAAGCAACAGAAAGGATGTTTCAAGTTGACTCGGAAGATTTGAAAAAGCGTTCTGTTTTGGATTTTTTGTTTTCAATCCCAAAGGATGAACTGAATCTTTCCGTAAAGAAGTTTTTTAAAAAAGGCTTTCTGTGGAAGGAGGTTCCGATCAGGCTTGATTGCGGGGCAACAAAATACATAGAGTTTCTGGCCAAAAGAGGCATTGGTGAGGATTTCTTTTTTGTTGTCATGAGGGACATATCTTCTAAGAAGATTCTGGAGCGGGAATTCTCTATGAATGAACAGCTTTTTAAGGACTTGTTTGACAGAGCAGTTGACGGAATCGTCCTGTTTGATAAAGATGGCGGTTTTATTGATGCCAATTTGTCCTTTTGTAAAAGCTTTGAAATCAATCATAATGAGCTGTCTCATTTATCTTTGTATGAGTTCATAGACAGCGGCTCACGAAAAGATTTCGACAATATCTGGAAGGCGCTCAACCGCAAGGGAAAAGCGAAGGGGGAGCTGCCTGTCAAGCTTCGTTCAGGAGTTCAAAAACTATTTGAATTCACGATTACATCAAACATCATCAGCGGTTTTTATATGTCCATTATGAGGGATATCACAGAGAAGCGGTCTATGGAGCTGCAGCTCTTTAAAAGTGAGGAGCGCTTCAGAGAAATCTTTGAAAATGCAATGGACGCCATCATCATCTGGTCGAATGACGGAAGAATCGTAAAAGCGAATCAATCAGCCTGTAAAATTTTTGAGCTGCCGATGAATTTGCTGTTGAAAAGAAAGCTGTGTGATTTTCTCGTTGACTCGCAGCAGAAATACAGCATAACGAAAAGGAAATACGCAAAATACGGAGAGATCAGAGAAGAGCTGCTGTTTCAAATGGGGAACGGGCAATTCAAAGAGCTTGAATTTACTTCAAAACGGACAATCCTTGAAAATCAGCATTTGACGATCTTAAGAAATGTAAGCGATAGAAAGCGGATGGAAAAGGAGCTTCGGGAAAGCGAGCTGAAATTCAGAAAAGTGTTCAACGGCTCAATGGACGGCAATGTATTGTTCGACAATCAATACAGGATCATCGACGCCAACCCATTAGCAAGCCATATTTTGGGCCTGTCACATGAAGAGATAAAACAGCACAGCCTGTTAGACATTATTTCTGCTTATGAAATAGAAAATCTGGCATCACCGGCAAGGCAGATTAATTTTGATGAAATGGACAACGAAATTCCATTTTTGCTGAGCAGCGGTGATAACAGAAAACTCGAATTCTCATTTAAACGGAATATTATTCAAAATATGAACTTGGCTATCTTTAAAGACGTAACAGAGCGAAAAGAATTGGAGGAACGCCTGCGCAAATCAGATACCCTTCATGTTGTCGGCGAACTTGCAGCCGGCATTGCTCATGAAATCAGAAATCCGATGACTGCTCTTAAAGGCTTCATTCAGCTTCTGAAAGGGAGTGTCGAGGGAGACTACGCCCTTTACTTCAACGTGATCACCTCAGAACTAAAGCGCATCGAATCCATCATCACCGAATTCTTGATTTTAGCTAAGCCCCAGGCCATTATGTATGAGGAAAAACATGTTACCCAAATTATGAGGGACACGATAGACCTTCTAAATGCGCAAGCCAATCTCAGCAATGTACAAATGCAACTTGATTTAATTGACGACATTCCCCCGATTTACTGTGAACCGAATCAGCTGAAACAGGTTTTTATCAATATATTAAAAAACGCCATCGAAGTGATGCCTGACGGCGGAAATATTTTTGTAACGATAAAGGCATTGGATCAAGATCATGTTCTTATCTCCTTAAAAGACGAGGGAATCGGAATGACAGAAGATAAATTAAAGCGCCTTGGTGAACCATTTTATACGACAAAGGAACGGGGAACTGGACTTGGGCTTATGGTAAGCTATAAAATTATTGAAGAACATCAAGGCGAGATTATGGTAGAAAGTGAAGAAGGGAAGGGCACCGTTTTCCATATTACGCTTCCTGTCAGACAGAATGCTGAAGAAAGAAGGAATGATGAATGAACTACTATACGACAGCCGAAACGCCGCTCGGTGAACTTATCATTGCCGAAGAGGAGGACCGGATCACTCGTCTATTTCTCAGTCAGGAAGATTGGGTGGATTGGAAAGAAACGGTTCAGAATACTGAGCACAAGGAAACACCTAATCTTGCAGAAGCGAAACAACAGCTTCAAGAATATTTCGCAGGCGAAAGAAAGACATTCTCCCTGCCGCTCAGCCAAAAGGGCACTCCTTTTCAGCAAAAAGTGTGGCAGGCGCTGAAGAGGATTCCATATGGCGAATCCCGAAGCTATGCGGATATTGCCGCTGCGGTCGGCAGTCCGAAAGCGGTGCGCGCTGTCGGACAGGCTAATAAACGTAACGACCTGCCGATTTTTGTCCCGTGCCACAGAGTGATCGGCAAAAACAGTGCGTTAACAGGATACGCCGGAAGCAAAACGGAGCTCAAAGCATTTTTGCTAAACATCGAGCGAATCTCCTATAAAGAAAAATAAAACATATGGCACGTTCCCTTTTTTTCACGGCCGACATATCATTTTATTAAGTTAAAAAAGTTGGTCTGATGAAAAAGGAGGACAAAGCAATTGAAGCCGAGCCGCTCTGAGAAACTTGCCGTTTTTGCCGAACTGTTTGTGAAACTGCATATCTTATCAAGCGCTCAAAAAGATGAAATCATCAATGTTAACAAAAAGAAACAAAAAAACCGCTGACTCGGCTCCAAATGAGCAAAGTCCAGCGGTTTTTTAATGCACCTTTTCTCCTCTAAACAGCTGTTCAATCTCTTCTTCATAGTTTCCGGTCATAATCCCTTTTTCTGTGATGATTCCTGAAATGAGATCATGAGGTGTAATGTCGAAAGCGGGATTAAAGACAGGCACATTGGATGGAGCGGTCCGAACTCCGGAAATCTGCCTGACTTCCTCGGGATCCCGTTCCTCTATCGGGATATCAGCGCCGCATTTGACCTTTGTATCAAATGTAGATAAAGGTGCGGCGACAAAAAACGGTATATCAAAGGCGTTTGCTAAAATGGCAAGACCGTATGTGCCGATTTTATTTGCCGTATCACCGTTCTTTGCAATTCGGTCGGCTCCGACGATAACAGCGGAAATTTGTTTTTCCTTCATCGTATGGGCGGCCATGCTGTCTGTGATCAGAGTGACATCAATGCCCCCCTGCATCAGCTCCCAAGCAGTAAGGCGTGAACCTTGCAGGACAGGCCTTGTTTCACAGGCATAAATGTGCAATCCCAAATCTTTTTGTTTGGCCAAGTAAAACGGAGCTAGCGCCGTTCCATAGCGGCTTGTCGCGATTGAGCCGGCATTGCAGATTGTCATGATCCTGTCGCCTTTTTTGAAAAGCTGCAGGGCGTTTTGGCCGATCAACCGGCACGTTTCCTCATCCTCGACCTGAATCTGAATTGCTTCATGGACAAGGTTTGTTTTTGCTTCATTTACGGAAATCGCGTTTTCGACCGAATGACTCAGTCTCTCAAGCGCCCATGACAAATTAATGGCGGTAGGCCGTGAGCTGTTTAAATAATGTTTGATGTCTTCCAGTCTGCGGCGGAATTCCGTGACATTATCTGTTTCAATGTTTTTGGCAGCAAGCGCCAGCCCGAAGGCAGCCGTAATGCCGATCGCCGGAGCGCCCCTTACTTTGAGCGTGACAATCGCATCAAATACATCCTCTTTCGTCGTCAGCTCCAAATATTCCGTCTCATCAGGAAGCTTTTGCTGATTTAAAATGGTAATAGCTGTTTCTTTCCATTCAACAGAACGTGGAACAGCAAATGAATGGGTCATGAATGGATCATTCCTTTACAAGTAACTTAAATAATTCAATAACATCTGTTATCGTTTTGAATTCCGAACGTTTTTCGATAAAGGCTGTGCCGGTTTCGAGCGCCAGGCGTTTTCTGCCAATTCGTTTATCAAACGGCACGATCGTATCCAGGTCAGCTACGTGGGCAAGGCCGATCGTGCGTCGTATCAGCTCACAGCCCGCAAATCCGATTGCTTCTTCAAAAATATGGCTGAGCGTATCAGTGAGGTAACCGTCGATGTTGGCGTAAACATCCAGACTGTCCTTCTGCCAGGCTTCACTAAACGTCTCTTCAAACGTTTCCCAGACCTGGTTGACATGTTCATATAACGGCTCTCTGTCAGCCCCGTCACGGCTGAGTGCGTTCAAAAATAAGTTGGCGATAAATTGCCCTACATCAAAGCCGATCGGTCCGTAAAAAGCAAACTCAGGATCAATCACCTTTGTTTCGTGCTCACTTGCGAAAATGCTTCCTGTATGCAAATCACCATGAATCAACGTTTCTGCAGACGTTAAAAATGACTTTTTCAGCTTAGCGGCTTCGATTTTAACGCTGTCATTATTCCAAAGCTTTTCGACAAAAGGACGAAGCTCTTCTTCAAAATCATTTGTGTCATGGTCGAAGAAAGGATCTGTAAAAACAAGTCTTTCCGTAATGTCGCATAGCTCTGGATTTGTAAACTGTTTAACAAGCTGTTTTTTCACCTTAGGTTCAAGCGCGTAATCTGATGAGTAGAAAAGTGTTTTTCCTAAAAATTCACCGATGTGCTGCGACAGATGAGGATAGTTTTCACCCTCAATGAGTCCTTTTCTTGCGATCTTGAGGTGAGAGAGATCCTCCATGACGGTAACGGCCATTTCCGTATCAGAATAAAACACTCTTGGAACCAGGTGAGGCACATGCTCGCCCTGACGGATGAGAGCGCTGCTTTCGATTCTTGCACGGTCGATTGTCAGCGGCCAGCTTTCTCCCACCACTTTTGCATACGGAACCGCCTGTTTAATGATCAATGCTCTGTCATGTTCTTGATCATAAATATGAAAAACGTAATTTAAGTTGCCGTCTCCGATCTCCTGGCATGTCAGCGTGCTTTTGCTTGGAAATAGGCCAAGCTTCACCGCCAACGCCACAGCGGAGCTTTCATTTAACGTTTCGTATAAAGGTGTTTTTGTGACTCCCATCATCATAACCTCCAATTATGTAATCACTTAATATGTAGCCGTAAAAAAGCCTCCTTCTCAGAGAGAAGGAGGCTTAACATCTATGTCCGCCTCTCTTATCTCTCAGATCAGATCTGAATGGAATTAGCACCGTGCCTTAAGAGACCAGCGTCTCGGCGCGAAAAAGATGCGCCCCATTTCACAATGGAATTACGGTCGGTTGCTGTTGGGGTCAAAAGGCCAAATCCCTCGCCCAACTCTCGATAAGAGAATATATTCACTTGTTTGACAATTCTAATTTATCAGTTGATGAACATGGTAACAGGTAATTTAGTTAGTTGTCAATATATTTTTTAATATAAATCTTTTCTGATATCATTGAAAACAGGAATGCTCTCCCGAACTTCTGCGCTTTCTTGAAGGTCGATTTCCGCTCGGACTATGCCTTCTTCCCGGCTGCCTTCAGCAAGTACACGCCCCCATGGATCAATAATCAGGCTATGTCCTGCAAATTCATTATCCGGATTTGAACCGGTACAATTGCAGGCAGCGACAAAGCATTGGTTTTCAATGGCCCGCGCAATAAGCAGGCTTTTCCAATGATCAAGGCGGGGAAGAGGCCATTCCGCAGAAATAAACAGCACGTTGGCGCCTTTTGTCGTATGTTTTCTGATCCATTCCGGAAAACGGATATCGTAACAGATCAATCCTGAGCTTTTGACGCCGTCAAGCTCAAAGTATCCGTCTTCGGAACCGGCTGATAAATACAGATGCTCATCCATCAGCTGAAAAAGATGGGCTTTTCTGTACTCTTTAATGATTTGCCCTTCCTTATCCGCGATGTACATTGTATTATAAACATCAGAATTCTTCCTGGCAGCGACCGATCCGGCGACAATATGAACACCATGTTTTTTTGCCGTTTTCTTCAGCCAGCTCTGAGCGGAGCGGCCGTCTTCGTCAGCGAGTTCATCAAGATTGGCCAGATCATATCCGGTCGTCCATAATTCAGGCAGAACAAGAACATCAGCATGTTTGCTTTCTTTTTCGATGAAAAATTCAGCCTTTTTTATATTTTCCGAAGGTTTG
>NZ_JAVAXX010000248.1:0-9421 GCF_042709275.1 Bacillus sp. LR_5
GCACAGGTTCACAAGCGCATGGTGCTCGACCATGACACCCTTCGGCTGTCCGGTTGTTCCAGACGTGTAAATCATGTACGCCAGGTTCTCCGCGTTTGTATCCGTCTCTGGATTTTCCTCATCGTTTTCATCAAGCGGCAGGCTCAGAATCGTACGGTTGCCATCAAGAAGAATGATCTCTCCCGTATAGCTGTCCGGCACTGCGATGCCTTCCTGTTTCAAGAGAAGCTTCGCGCCGCTGTCTTGTAAAATATAGTCAATCCGCTGATCCGGATAGTCAGGATCAATCGGTACAAACGCCGCTCCCGCCTTTAAGACGCCGAGCACCGCGGCGGACATTTCCAGCGACGGCTTCGTGAGAACGCCGACGCGCTCATCCGGGCTGATACCGCAGTCGATCAGAATCCGGGCAAGACGGTTCGCCTTCGCATTCAGCTCGCCGTACGTCCACGACTGGCCGTTATATGTAACAGCCGGGCGGTCCTTGTGGCGCTGGGCAGTCTCTTCGAATAGCTGATGAACGGTTTTGTCTGTCGGCACAGGCAGCATTTTGCCCGTCCATGCCTCGAGAAGCGTTTGTTTTTCTGTTTCAGTGACGAGTGACAGGCTGGAAAGCGGCTGGTTCGGATTTTCCGCGACAGCTTTTAGTAAACGCAGAACGTATTCGCTCCATTTCTCAGCCGTTTCTTTTGAGAACAGATCAGTCGCATATTCGAGCTGCAGACCGATGCCGTTTTCATCAGTGAATCCGCCTAATGTCAGATCAAACTTAGACGTTCCCTGATGGGACTCGTAAGGTGAAATGCTTAGATTCTGCAATGTAAGCTGTTCTTTATCAGGATTTTCTGTCGTCACCATCACGTTAAACAATGGATTTCGGCTCATATCCCGAGGGAGATCAAGCTGATTGACTAAGTCCTCAAACGGATATTCCTGATGCTCCAGCGCTGACAGGTTCGTCTGCTTCGCTTGCTCCAAGAGCTCTGCAAATGTTTGCTGTTCTTCCGCTTCCATTCTTAAGGCAAGCGTATTGACGAACATTCCCGGCATGTCTTGGACATCAGCATTCATCCGGCCGGCAGTAACGGAGCCGATGACGATATCCCGCTGTCCGGAAATTTTGCTTAAAAAGACGTGGAAAACAGCGTGAAGCACCATGTGCAAGGTCGTTCCGGTTTCTGCGAGCAGTTTTTCTACCGCCTTTGCCGTCTCGCTTCCCGTACGGAAACGGACCGTGTCCCCTTTAAAGCTTTGCACAGGCGGACGGGCGTAATCGAGCGGAAGATCAAGCTCTGGCAGCTCGCCTGAAAGAACCGAGAGCCAGTACGCCTCATGCTCCTTCATCCGTTCCTTTTGCTCAGCTTCATTTTGCCAAACGGCGAAATCCTTATAATGAAGCGCCGGCTCTGGAAGCTGCTCTCCTTTGTAAAGCAGCGCCAATTCTTTTACAAAAATGCCTCTTGATACCCCGTCTGCGATGATGTGATGCATATCTAAAAGCAGCAAATGTTTTTTCGCTTCTATGCGAAGCAATGCTGCTCGAATGAGCGGTGCGCCGTTTAAGTCGAATGGCCGGATAAAGTCCTTGATCTTTTGTTCCGCTTCATCTTCTTTCGCTTCAAACACATGAAGATCAATCGCCGCCTTCTCAATAATGCGCTGAACAGGCTCACCGTTTGCTTCCATAAATGATGTCCGCAATGACTCGTGGCGGTTTACAAGCTGATTGAGTGAGTCGCGCAGACGTGAAATATCAAGCTCGCCTTCCATCAGAAGAACAGATGGCATATTGTAGCTGATCGTCTGCCGGTCAAGCTGATTCAGTACATACATCCGTTTCTGCGCGGATGACAGTGGGTACATCTCCTGTTTGTCAGCCGGTTTGAGCACGTGATGGCCGCCTGAAACTGACGATACCTCCATGCAAGCCGCAAGCTGGCGAACAGTCGGCTGCTCGAACAGCGCTTTAAGCGGTACGGTTTTCTCCAATTCAGCCTGAATGTTGGCAATGAGCATCATCCCTTTTAATGAATGGCCGCCTAAATCAAAGAAATTGTCGTCGATGCCGATCGCTTCTATGCCAAGCGTTTTCTTCCAAATGCGGCATAGGCTCTCTTCAAGCTCTGTTTCCGGTGCGGCTGAGGTCCTGCGTCCGGATTGTTCCGTGTTCGGCTTCGGCAATGCGTTTCTGTCGGTTTTCCCGTTTGCCGTCAGCGGAATGGCGTCCACCTGCACAAAGAAAGCAGGAATCATATGAGACGGCAGTGTTTGTGAAAGCTGGTTGCGGAGCACTGCTTTTTCAATGGCTTGATCCGCCGTATAATACGCACAAAGCTCTTGAAGCCCGCCCTCGGAAACTGCTAGTACAACCGCTTCTTGAATTCCGCTGAGGCTGAGCATGACCGTTTCAATTTCTTTCGGCTCAATGCGATAGCCGCGGATTTTCACCTGATCATCAGCCCGGCCGATAAATTCAAGCGTACCGTTAGAAAGTCTCCGTACGACATCTCCGGTTTTGTACATGAGACTGCCCGGCGAATATGGATTTTCAACAAATCTCTCGGCTGTCAGCTGAGGCCTGTTGAGATATCCTCTAGCAAGCCCCTGTCCCGTGATATAGAGCTGGCCGCTCGCTCCCGGAGGCACAAGCTTTAACGCCTCATTTAAGACAAGCGCACCGGCATTCGCAATCGGCTGCCCGATTGTCGGGCGTTGCGCGAATGCATCCGGTTCAGACAGATTAACCCGTCCGGCGATGGCGCCGATTGTTGCTTCAGTCGGGCCGTAATGATTGATAAATTCGGTATGTCCATACATCTTGCGGAAGGCCAGAACATCATTCGGGATGATTTTTTCTCCTCCCAAGACGATCAAGCGCAAGGATTCAAAGTTTGGCTCTTTTGTAAAGCTGGCCGTGTTCACCACCGTATGGAACAGAGACGGTGTCAGTTTGATATATGTGATCCCGTGTTCCTTGATATAACGCCCCATTTCATCCGGCGCCGTATAGGTTTCCTTCGGCACGATGTGGAGCTCGCCCCCTGCCAGAAGTACAGGGAACATGCTCGTATAGCCTAGGTCGAATGCGTAAGACGAAAGCAATACAGTTTTATCGGTTTCCGTCAGGCCCGCCTCTTCACTAAACCAAGAAACATAGTTTGTCAGATTGCGCTGCTCGATCTGCACGCCCTTCGGCTTCCCGGTCGTACCGGACGTATAAATGACGTATGCAAGATTGCGAGATCCGGAGATCGGAGAGGGGCGCTCCTTACTCTCATTTCTCCATTTTGCATCATCAAGGTTGATGATTGTCCCTTCATATTGCCCAATGGCCGTCATGTTTCTTTCGTTCACGACCGCAATTCTCGCACCGCTGTCCTCTAATGAATAGCGGATTCGTTCCTCAGGCGTATCAGGATCAATCGGCAGGAAAGCTGCCCCCGCTTTCATGACACCAAGAATCGATACCATAACCTCAGCTGACCGATCCATGACAATTGCGACGATGTCTTCACTTCCTGCCCCTTGCGCACGAAGATGGTGCGCCAGCTGGTTCGCCTGTTCATCAAGCTCGCGATAGGTCAGCAGATTTCCCCCAGACCTCACCGCAGAATGATCAGGTGTTTGCTGGGCCTGTTCTTCGAAAAGAGCTGCAAAGGTTGCTTCAGTAATTTGAGTCATATGTCTTTCTTCAAGCAAAGCAGCCGTTTCTGCTGGGGAAAGCAGGTCTACATCAGACAGCCGAACGTTCGGATTAGCTGCGGCCGCTTTGATGATATTGACAAAGTGGCTGCTCCAGCGCCGAATCGTCTCGTCCTTAAACAGGGCAGTCGCATAGTCAAAGCTCAGGCCGATATCCTCTTCTCGCTCGACCGCTTCCAAGGAGAGATCAAATTTCGCCACGTGATGAAGCATGGAGTATGAAGAAATCTTCAAATCTCCTAATCGCAACGATGGAATCTCCATGTTCTGCATATTGAACATCACGCTGAACAGCGGACTTCGGCTTGTATCCCTTGTAAGCGGAAGCTTTTCAATCAGCTCCTCAAGGGGATAGCTCTGGTGCTCGAATGCTTGAAGGCTTGCTGTTTTGACTTCTTCAAGGAATTGCGCAAAGGTTTTATCTCCCGCAGGCGCCGTTCTTAGTGCGACCGTGTTGACAAACATCCCCGGCACACCTTGCAGATCAGGATGTGTTCTTCCCGCAGTCGGCGAGCCGACAATGATATCGTCCTGTGACGCGTACTTAGAAAGGAGTACATTGAACGCCGCCAGCAAAAACATATACATTGTCGTATCCGTTTCTGCCAAGAGTGACTTGATTTGAGCCAACATCTGTTTATCAAGCCCAAACATCACGCGCTCTCCAGCAAAGCTCCGTTCAGCAGGCCGCTCGAAATCCGTCGGAAGATCAAGAATCGGCAGCTCCCCTTTAAAGGTATCGAGCCAGTATGCCTCATCCTTTTGATGATCAGCATGTTCTTTATGCCAAACAGCGTAATCTTTATAGTGAATTTGCGGCTGCTCAAGATCAGCGCCTTGATACATTTTGGCGAGATCACCGATCAGAATGCCTGTTGAACTGCCGTCAGTAATGATATGGTGCATATCAATCAGCAGCAGGTGGCGTTCTTCTTCAAGCTGGACAAGCTTCGAACGGACGAGCGGCGCGCGGTTTAATTCAAACGGCTGAATGAACGCTTTGATCATTTCCTCCGCGTCTTCTTCCCGTCCCTTGGCAGCCTCCAGCTGGAACGATATGTTTTTATGAACGGTTTGTATAACTTCTCCGTCGATCATGTCAAACGATGTACGAAGGATTTCGTGCCGGTTGATTAATTGCTGAATCGCTTTTTCAAGCCGGTCTTTATCTACTTCTCCCTCCAGCAAAAGTACAGCGGGGACATTGTAGCTTGTGTTTGCTTGTCCAAGCTGATTGAGGATATACATTCTCCGCTGGGCCGGGGATACAGGATAATGCTGCTGATAAGGTGCTTGCCTGATCGGTTCAAACGTCTGCTCCTCCTTGCTTTCATTCTCGTCCAGATACAGCGCCAGTTCTTGAATGGTCGGCTTTTCAAAGAGCACTTTAATCGGTACTTCCTTATGAAAATGCTCCTGGATTTTCGCCGTCATCATCATCGCTTTCAAAGAATGACCGCCGATCATAAAGAAGTTATCGGTAACGCCTGCTTTGACGCCGAGTATCCCTTCCCAGATCTCCGCTAATTTCTTTTCACTCTCTGTTTCTGGTGCTGCGTACTCCGGCTGCACGGCTTCTGATTGAGGCGCAGGCAGTTCTTTTTTGTTGATTTTTCCGTTTGGCGTGAGCGGCAGGCTGTCCATCTGAATCAAATGGGCAGGAACCATATAGTCAGGCAAAGACTGAGACAGCGTTTTTCTTAGCCAGCTCACAGACACTTCACGGTCCGCCGTAAAGTACGCGCAAATTTCATTTTCATCTGCTTTGTTCTTGCGGATGATCACCGCAGCCTCTGTCACATGCTCTGCCATGTTCAGTTTTGTTTCAATTTCGCCAAGCTCAATTCGGAAGCCGCGCACCTTCACTTGATTGTCGATTCTTCCTAAAAATTCGATATTGCCGTCCGGCAGCCATCTCGCCAAGTCGCCAGTGCGATAAATCCTTTCATCCGGTCTGAACGGATCTTCAAGAAATTGCTTCTCCGTCAGCTCAGGAAGATTGACATATCCTCGCGCTACCCCGATTCCTCCGACGCACAGCTCGCCAGGCGCGCCAATTGGCTGCAGACGCTGCTGCTCATCCATGATGTAGGCAGTCGAATTTCCGATAGGCTTCCCGATTGGAATAGAGCCGCTAAACTCACGGTCGATCAGAAAACTTGTTGAAAATGTCGTGTTTTCTGTCGGGCCGTATCCGTTCCACAACGAAAGCGACGGCGATGCCTGCTTCACTTTGCTGACAATATGCGGCACGAGCGCATCTCCGCCGATGATTAAATGGCGGAGTGTGCCGAACATGCCGGCATCCTTTGCAGCAAGCTGGTTGAATAAAGGTGATGTCAGCCACATGGTCGTGATTCTCTGCTCACGCAGGAATGCCGCAAATTGTTTTGCATCAAGCAGCGTCTCTTTTTTGACCGGATAAAGCGCTGCGCCATTCAGCAGTGCGCCGAATACCTCAAACGTGCCGGCATCAAAGCTGACAGCTCCCGTTTGCGCCATGCGGTCCTCCTCATGAACAGGAACGTAACCGGCATTTTTGACGAGACGAAGAATGCTTTTATGTTCAATCATGACGCCTTTCGGTTTGCCCGTCGAACCAGATGTATACATGATGTATCCCAAATCAGACGGTGCGGAAGGCAGATTGAGATTGTCAGCAGCTTCGCACTCTTCAAAGCCGATGTCCAGTGTAAGAACCGGCACTTGCAGCTGATACGCCTGCTCTGTATAAGACTTTCCGGCCAATACCATCCGAATCGAGCTGTCCTCCGCCATGAAACGAAGACGATCTTCAGGAAGCGCTGGATCAAGCGGCACATAGGCGGCGCCTGTTTTTAACACAGCCAGCATGCCGACAACGGTTTCTGCTGAGCGGTCGTTCATAATCGCGGCTGTTTCCCCTTTTTGAAGACCTTGTTCGACAAGCTTTCTCGCCAGACGGTTTGCCGCTGTATTCAGCTGACGGTATGTCAGCTCGGCTCCTTCATATACGACGGCAGTGCTTGCCGGTGTTCGCTGCACTTGCTCTTCAAACACTTGATGAACGGCCATTCCTTCTGGAAATTCGGCTTTCGTCTGGTTAAACACCTCGACAATTTGCCGCTGCTCTTCGTCTCCCACAAGCCCGTGCTCACGGACAAAAGCGTCCGGCTGATCGACAGCCGCTTCCATCATGCGGGTAAGGTGCTCCGCTGCCCGTTCGATAAAAGCAGAATCAAAGGCGGCACCGTTATATTTGATTTTGACAGTCCACGTTTTGCCTGGATACACAATCAGATTGAAATCGAAGCTCGTTTGCTCAAATGCGCTTTCTACCTTGATAGAAAATCCGAGGCGGTCTTCCATGCTGCCGTTTTCAAGCTCTTGGTCAAGCGGATAATTTTCAAACGCGACCAGATGGTTCAAGAGATTGCCATCAAGAGCTGAGCGTTTTTGAATCTCATAGAGCGGCACGTAATCGTAGCGCTCCGCCTCAACTGCATGCTGCTGAACAGCTGAGAAAATATCAGCGAAAGCAGCATCACGATCAACTTTTACCCGCACCGGAATGGTGTTGATAAACAGTCCTGCCATCGTTTCAATCCCGTTGATTTCAGATGGCCGGCCTGATACGACCGTGCCGAAGACAACGTCATTCGTAAAGTTGTATTTGCTGAGAACAATGCCCCAAACGGCCTGAAACAGGTTAGGTCCTGTCACTTGATGGCGGTTTGCGGTTTGCTGAATGCGGGCAACCAGTTTTTCGTCCCATGTAAATGAATATTCTTTGTTAACGTATTCGTCTTTTTTCTCAAGCAGGCGGCCCGGGAGCACGCTCGGCTGTTCAAAACCAGCCAAGCGTTCGCTCCAGTAGCTCTCCGCTTCTTCATTGTCCTGTTTTCCAAGCCACTTGATGTAGTCGGAATAAGGCTTTCCCTGACCGTTTGCCGGTGTTCGGCCTGCTCTGAGCGCTTCGTAATTTTGGAACAGGCTTTTCATGAGTACGCCCATGCTCCAGCCGTCCATCATAATATGATGATTACTCCAGACAAGATACAGCTGATCTGCATCAAGACGGAAAACCGCCACCTTGAACAGCATGTCTTTTGCCAGGTTAAAACCTTGGCGCTGCACGTCTTGTTTATAACGCTCAATATGCTCTTTCTGGCGGTTTTGGTCCGCATGACTAATATCTTCATAGTGCACCTTTGTTTTGCGTTCCGCTAACACGACCTGACGCGGTTTTTGCAGCTGCTGATGCACAAATACCGTACGGAGAATATCGTATGACCGAATCAGTTCATTGACGCTTTTCTCAAAGATTTCAAGATCAAAAGCACCGTGAATTCCAAGCTCTAATTGTGTAAAATACGAGGATGAATGCGGATCAAGCATCGCATGATACAGCATTCCCTCCTGCATCGGTGTCAGTGCGTACACCTTTTGAATCGATTTTTTGCTCATATGCCACCTCTATTAGAAAATTTCCATTAATTTATCCAGTTCATCCAGCGTCAAATCGTCGTCGCCAAGGTCACTCGGCGTCAGTGCCGTTCCATCTTGAGATAGGCAATGTTCAATGATTCTGAGAAGATGGGCTTTAAAGCTGTCGCTGAATGTCTTTATCGTTTTTTCATGAAATTCAAGAGAATGATAGGCCATTGACATCGTCAGTTTTCCGTTTTCAATGTATCCGACAACATCGAGCGCATTCGGTTTTTCTGTTTCCGGGCTTAACGACTGTCCTGACGGCAGCTCTGATCTCTTGAACAAGCCTGCATCCGACATGTCATCGAACTGTCCTAAGTAGTTAAAGCTGACATCCGGCTGAATCGAGAACGCCACATCTTCTTTATGTTCCGGCGCCGTCAAATAGCGGAGAATGCCGTACCCGACTCCCTTATTCGGTACATGTCTGATATCTTCTTTCATTTGCTTCAGCTGGTAGCCCAGATCATCCGTATGCTTCATATCGAGCACCATCGGGTACATACTCGTAAACCAGCCGACTGTCCGGGAAATGGTCAGGTCTTCTATGATTTCTTCACGTCCATGCCCCTCTAAATGAACACTTACTTGATCCTGACCTGTCCACTCCTTCATCGCCAATCCGAATGCTGTCAGTAAAATATCATTCATTTCTGTGTGATATGCCTCATGCACCTTTGTGGTGAGCTGTTCTGTTTCTTCAGCAGTCAGCGAAAATTCGATTGTCTTTGTATGTTTCATTCGCTGATCACCAGATTCGCGATCCTTCGGAAGCTTCGCCGCGACAGTTTGTTCTTCAAGCTGTCTCCAATACTCTTTTTCTTTCAAAAAGGCTTTGGAATTCGCGAAGTCTTGTAATCTCTCTGCATACTCCGCAAATGAATGTGTTTTCTGCGGGAGAACCGGTTCATTGCTTTGCTCAAGCTGTGTATATACCGCGGCGAAATCCTCCAGTAAAATCCGCCACGACACGCCGTCAACCACTAAGTGGTGAATGGCAAGAAGCAAATGGTCTCCGTCTTCCGCTTGGAACAAGCCTGCTTTTAACAAGCCGCCTTCCTGCAAGTCGATGCTGCTCTGCAGCCGTTCCGCTTCTCTCTCTATGCGGTCTTCATGATCTTTTGCTTGGCCCTCGATTTGGATGATCTCCAATTGAGCTGAAGCAGCTTCAAGTCCTCTGTTGTATTGAACGACCTCTTTCGTTCCCTCACGATAAACCATGCGGAGCGCGTCATGGTGCTCGATCAGT
>NZ_JAVAXX010000249.1:0-9343 GCF_042709275.1 Bacillus sp. LR_5
ATCCCTTTTTTGTTCTTTTCTTTCCCTTCCATCTTTAGTACCTTATATAAGGGTGATAATATTTGCTGAAAGAACTGTTTGTAAACTTGACCATTTTAATCACATTTAATTATCTCTTCACCCACCTGTTTAAAGAAAGGTTAGTACATAAAAAAGACAGCATATCCTTCCAAGCTGTTAAAGGACTGGCCTGCGGTTTGCTCGGGGTTATTCTAATGGTTTTTGGATTTACCTATCAGCATTCAATCATTGATCTTCGAAATATCCCTATTATGATTGCCGCTCTTTATGGGGGCTGGGTTTCAACGGCAACGGCCTTGGTTATGATCGCTGCAGGCCGCATGCTGATCACGATGAACACATCTGCAATATACTCGGTTATTATCATTTGTATCGCTGCCATCCCGTCACTCATTGTTTCTAGAAGAAAAAAAGTCCAATTAAAACATGCTTTCTATCTTTTAATGATCACAAATAGTATGATCTCCTTTTCCTTTTATTTTCTTATAGATTTACATTCATATGAACTTCACTTATATTTTTGGATCGTCTCAATAGCGGGCGGCATGCTCAGTTTATATATTATTGATCATGAAACAAATGCACATCTTCTTTTTAAACAATATAAGTTTCAGGCGCACTTTGACTTTTTAACAGGCATTTATAACCGAAGAAAGTTTGAAGAAATCACACAAGCTCTATATCAACAGGCGGCCAATACCCCGCATTTTCAATTCGCACTGATTTATATGGATATCGACCATTTTAAAACCATCAATGACCAATACGGCCATCATGAAGGAGATCAGGTGCTGAAAGAGCTGGGCTCACGTCTGAAGCAGAGCATCCGAAATACTGATCCTGCCGCACGGATTGGCGGTGAAGAATTTGCCGTGCTCCTGCCGAACTGTACGCTTGATAAAGCAGCCCAGATCGCAGAACAGATCAGATGTGCTGTCAGTGACGCACCAATTAGATTAACAAATGGTGAAGAGCTGTCAGTTACGATATCACTGGGGGCCTCTCATTATCCTAATAATACGGAGCATCCAGAATCTTTGCCGATTCTTGCCGATCAAATGCTGTACAAAGCGAAAGAAACGGGACGAAACAAAGTATGTTTTTCAGAAAAAAAAGAATGAATTCAATGTTCGAATTCATTCTTCCAATCTGAAAGACGTTTCAAAGGCAGAAAAGCCGGGACAAGATCCCCCTGATATTCTTTTTCTATAAATGCCGCTGTATCATCAGCTTGATAGAGCTCAAGAATGGTTTGCAGCGCTTCCCGATCTTGGTCCTCCGCTCTGACAACAATCAAATTCATCTCTTCCTTAGACATTAGTCCACCGCTCTTTATGGCATGTTTTTCCGGGTTCAGTCCCGCTTTTTTTGCTTCAGACGGTTTCATGACAAACACGTCGGTGCCGCTCACTGCACCCTGTTGCCGGACGGCTTTTAATTTCAGGTGCCTCGGATTATCTTTAATCATATCGACTGAACCTGTTCCGTTAAATCCGTTTTTCAACGTTAGCAACCCTGCCTCCTTAAGCACCGTAAGCGCCCTGCCAAAATCGAGTGCTTTATCCGGTACAGAAACGACAGCTCCTCGTGGTATATCTTGGAATCGGTTATACCGCTTTGAATAAATGCCCATAGGCGTTATGTATGTCGTACCGAGCGGTTCCAGCTTAAGTTTGTATTTTTGAGTGAACGACTGAAAAAATGAAATGTTTTGAAAGGCGTTGGCATCAATTTCTTTGTTAGCAAGCGCGATATCAGACTCCGCATAATCAGAAAAAGGTATCAGCTGAATATCCAGCCCTGCTTCTTCAGCTTTTTTAGCAATATAGTTCCATATTGCCTCGTCAGACTCAGCAATTCCGATTTTTATCGTTTCATGTTCTGCTGACGGTGAGCATGCTGTAAATGAAACGAGAAGAACAACAACGAAACTGCATATAAGCCACTTTTTCATTGTGACCATACTCCTATCTATGTATTAGAGCATGCAACCCAATATCAGACATAAAAATCATACGCTCTCTTAGTTGATAAACGTTGTCATTTGTAATATTGATTAACTTTTACCTTACTCATATCCAATAAGGTTGTCAATTCCTATTACATTGTCTTCCCGAAAAGAAGGAATACTAAGGCAAACGTATGATCACATATCGAGAAAACAGATGAATTTCCGTAAATAAATATCAAATTGAAAAATAAATATGGTATTTTCCGAAAAAAGTTTCATTTAGCAGTTGTTTTTTCTGAAGATTACTGGTAGAGTAAAGGTAATTATTTTTGTTCGAACTATCTTTAAGAAGAAAGTTTTGTAAGAGTTTTCGTCTTGAAAGTTTGTTAAGAGCAAGAATAGTGAATTTAAGCGTTATGATCGCTTTAGGAGGAAATTTCATGTTAGAAGGTAAAGTAAAATGGTTCAACTCTGAAAAAGGTTTCGGATTCATCGAAGTAGAAGGTCAAGACGATGTATTCGTTCATTTCTCTGCTATTCAAGGCGAAGGCTTCAAAACTTTAGAAGAAGGCCAAGCTGTTTCTTTTGAAATCGTTGAAGGAAACCGCGGACCACAAGCTGCTAACGTTACTAAAGAAGCGTAAGCATAAATTGATATGAAAAACTGCAGGTGCAAACCTGCAGTTTTTATTTCGATAAAAAAGCTGTTTTGCATAAGCAAAACAGCTTTTTTTCATTAGTTTGCAATATCCCGTTTCATGAAGATTCCGAAAGCAAGCAACAGGAAGATGATAAAGTAGATCACCAGCATGTTGATAGAGAACGTCATAGTCATCCCTTTTATTAACGGTGTGCCATCCACATACTGAGACAAATCTACATTAGCAAACAATATATACTTCGCCCAGTCAAATTTCGCTGCAATAAATGCAGTGGCAGTCGTACCGGCTACCAACAAAAAGATGGAAAACCCTACTGCAAGAGAGCTGTTTCTAAATACAGCGGACAGCATAAATGCCATCGTCGCCACCATTAAAGCCGCGACGGATTCAGAAAGATACGTTGTGGCCAAATGCCCCATCATGTTTTGCTCAATGACATGGCCATCCTTATAGATTAAATGAATATTCGCGGCAGTGTCACCGCCTGTCCCAAAAAAGATCAGTCCCAGCAAAGTAGAACCTATAAATAAAATAAACAGCAATAAGAAACCAAACAAGAGAACTGTAATATATTTGGAGAGCAAAATCTGAAAACGGCTGAGCGGGCGGATCATTAATAGCTTTATGGTTCCCCAATTAAATTCGTTCGCGACAATTCCGGCTGCGATAATAATGGTAAACAGCCCGGTAAGGATTGTAAAGCCTGCTGAATCCGTTACATAAGACCATACAGTATAGCCTGTGTCACCTGGGATGTTATGCTCTATACGATAGTTGTTAAGTGTGATTGTTTCTTCATATTCACCTTTCAGTGAAGGATTTTCTTTGATTTCTTTCTTCAGTACGGTGTTTTCCGCTTGGAGTTCTTGTTTCCAATGGAGATTTGAATCACCAGCAGAAAAATGATTCGCCAGAAATGCAAATCCAACCATTGTTAATCCCAGAATCCCGATCATCACCCATGTTCCGGCACGGCTGAAAATTTTGATCCACTCATTATAAATCAAATTAAGCATGTTGAACCTCCTCTTTTGCTTCACCTGTTATTTCTAAGAAACGGTCCTCTAACGATTTTGTCACTACTTTAACTTCGTAAATGCGGACTTGCTGCATCACCAGCAATTCAATAGCCGCAGGAACTTCGTCTTTAGCCAGTTTGACTTCTACACCATTTGCCTTCTTCACCAAATTGTACTCCTTCAGAACAGAAGCGGCTTCATTCGGCTGCTCAACTTGAAAGAAATATGTATCGTTCTCATCAGTGATTTCATCTCTCACATTTTGAATATCGATAAGCTTTCCTTTTTGCAGAATCGCAATTCGGTCACACATCAGTTCCATTTCTGACAGCAGGTGGCTTGAGACGATGACAGCCATTCCTTTTTCTCGCGTCAACTTCTTCAAGTGATCTCTGATTTCCCTGATCCCCGCCGGATCAAGGCCGTTTGTCGGTTCATCCAAAATCAGCACTTTCGGATCATGAAGAAGACATTGTGCCAAGCCAAGACGCTGTCTCATCCCAAGAGAATACGTTTTCACCTTGTCATGGATTCTGTCTGTTAAACCGACCAGCTCAACGACTTCATCAATTTTTTCCCTCGTGACGCCCTTGACCATCCTTGCGTATTGCTGGAGATTTTTATATCCGCTCAAAAATTTATACAGCTCTGGATTCTCTACAATAGCCCCAATATGCTTAATCGCCTTGGCATACTCTTTCGTAATTGATTGGCCGCAAATGAGCACATCACCTTTTGACAGCTTCATTAACCCCACCATCATCCGGATGGTTGTCGTTTTACCTGCTCCGTTCGGCCCCAAAAAACCGAATACTTCGCCTTCACGAATCGAAAAACTCAGATGATCAATGATCGTTCGGCCTCTGATGTTCTTTGTTACATTTTTCAATTCCAATACTGTTTTCATCGAATTCCTCCTCTAGCAAACTTCCATTTTTGATTTAAACCATTGCAATACAGACATGCCTTCCCGCTCACGAATATCTTCCACATCACGCTGAGCAACTTTTTCTCCATTTGCAAGTATGATTACTTCGTCTAGCAAAGTTTCAATTTCATCAATCTCATGCGTTGCGATCACGACAATCTGCTGCTCAAAATCAATGTATGACACCAGGCTGTTTACGATGGAGTCCCTGACCATCGGATCAAGCCCGGAAAAAGGTTCATCAAGCAAGATGACAGATGCCCGTCTTGCTAAAGCAAGGACGATTTTCAGCCTTCCCCGATTTCCTTTTGATAACTTTTTGATCTTTTTTTCCGGATCAAGCTGCATCTCATTCAACAGCTTATAAGCTTGTTCTGTTTGAAAATCAGGAAATTGTGACTGATAAAAATTCACCATATCCTTTACAGTGAAGTGCGGATAAAACATATCAAGCTCTGTAAGATAAGCCGTTTGACGCACCATATCTCTCGTAACCAGCTTTTCATCCGCTTTTACGAATCCTGAAGTAGGAAAGAGAAGGCCAGCCATCATTTTTAAGGTTGTTGACTTGCCGCTGCCGTTCGGTCCGATCAGTCCATAAATTCGTCCGGATGATAAGGTGATCGATACATCATTGACGGCGGTGTGGCGGCCGTATTTTTTTGATACATGTTCTAAGTTGATTTCCATTTTAGCTCCCCTCAGTGAATGTTTTAATCCTTTCTACCATTTCCTCTTTCGTTAGCCCCAGCTCTGTCATTTGCTTCACAAAGCCTTCCAGTACTTCCCGTGTCAGCCTGTCCTTCAGCTCATCTACGATTTCTGCTTTCTCCGCAATAAATGTGCCTTGACCTCTTCTTGTCTCCACAATACCCAGCCTTTCCATCTCACTGTATGTTCTTTGAATTGTATTGGGATTTACCTTGGTTTGAATCGCCATTTCTCTTACAGAAGGAAGCTTGTCTCCTGGGAGCAACTCCTTCCTGACCAGCCGATAAAAGATCTGATCTGCGATTTGCAGATAAATCGGTTTCGAGGATTGGAAATGATTGTCCATATTCACACCTCTACTTTACGATCAAGCAGTTTTGAAGCCATGATGAGCAGCAAGACCGTGATGATTATAGCAATAGGAAACCCTAGTACAGACAGATGTATAGGTTTTAATTCCAATCTCCAAACGTTGTGGAAGTGGAATTCAAAATTGCAATAGACTGTTACCGGCCAGAAATGTTTTTGAGATTCAACCAAAGGGCTTATGATGTATTCATCGAAGAAGAACCACACTGCGACCAACAGAACCATCGCAGCCCACCGCATTCCGCGCCAATTCCTGAGAGAGTGAAAAACAGTCCAAAACACAATGACTGTTACTGACATATCTAACGAAGAAATAAGCCCATACATATTCAGCAAAGTAGCTGTACTAGTTATATCAACTTGATGCTCCAGCAGATTATTTACAGAGAGCATATGATAAATCCAAATACCGTAAGCCGTTAATGCCAATTGAATCAGAAATTGATAGAGCAAAGATGCTGCCAATTTAGAAGAAAACAGCCAGAAGCCGCCATTTGGATTGTACAGCCAAAGCTGTGATTTCCCTTCTTTGCGAAGATGATAAAACACAAAAACAGGAGATAGGAAAAGCAGAAAAAAAGCAACTGCAACAAAGAAACCAAAAATGACTAGAGGCTCTTTCGTGCGAGAAGCTATAATATGGCCTGTTCCCAATAAGAAAATAATTCCGCATATCCATACTAGCAGCCACATTCTTGAAAGCTTGATATCTTTCTTTAACAAACCTAAAAAAGAATCCATGTCTTTACCTCCCGGAAGAACCCTCGGTGTATGAGTAACATAGTACACTAGATCAAATCCTTATACAACATATTCCATGGATTTATTTGATAAAAAATATAATTCATACTTATAAACAGCAAAAAAAAGGCAAATCCGCCATGAGTAAACGGATTTGCCTTTTTGATTACTTTTTCTTATTTTTCATGGAGAGCAGTGCATCACGATAGCTGCGGTCCTGCATTTTGTCACTTTCTTCAGTGACCTCTTCTTCTGCCTGATCTTCATCAGAATGCTTAAACTTTTGCAGCGCCTGCCTGTAAATATCATCACCCATTGTTTCTCGTTTCTCTTTTGTAGAATCGTTTTTTACAACGGATGGCGTATGCTCGGCAGCCCTTGCTTCAGCTGGGTATTGCGCTTCGTTTTTTTCCTCTTCTGGAGGGGCGATTCTTTCGGTTGCTTCTTGCTTCTCGGGTCCAGGAGAGGCGTTGCGGACGTTAAATGTAATAAGGGCCGCAATGACAATGACAGCAGCAATAATTGCTATAATAATGGCCATTTCAACCTCTCCTTACTGTCCTGCTGTTAGGTTTCCTGTGACTTGGCTGACGCGTCTTCCTAAGGCGCGTCCAAGCTGAATACCTTCCTCAGACATTAACTCATCACTGTCAACCGGACAAGTGACGCCTGCTCCGTAATAAGAGCCGTACAGTGCGTTTTCTGGCACATTGCCAGGCAGACCGACAACGATCATGCCTTGGTGGAACATCGGCGTGATTAAGTTGTGCATTGTCATTTCCAAACCGCCGTGTGTTGTTGCCGTTGTGCAGAAAACAGCGCCGACTTTGTTGATCAGCTCGCCTTCAGCCCACAAGTAGCCAAGTCTGTCTATCCAAGCTTTAAGACCGGAGCTGATTGTTCCGAAATGCCCTGGGCATCCCCAGATAATCGCATCCATATCTTTCAGCTTGCGGATATCTGCTTGATCGACATGGTCAATCAATACCTCAGCCGCCTCGTTTTCTCTCGCGCCTTCAGCAATCGCTTCTGCAAGCACCTTAGTATGTTCGCCTTCACTATCATACACTACATAAATTTTCATTCAGGAAACCTCCCTGTACAGATTAAGATTCCTTAGCTTCTTTTGGAGCAGGAAGTAATGAAAGCTCCTCTTTTTTCTTCTTACGCAATTTATCTTTTCTGACGTCACGCAGGAAGATACTTAAAATTAATCCTGCTACGCAGAATAATGTTGCCCACATAAAGGCGTCATTAATCCCCATGACGTTTGAATCGAGTGACGCGTGTTTATAAATATGAGTGTAAACATACGTTTTCGCTGTTTCATAAGGTACATTCATATTCACCATTAAATTCGAAACTGCATTTTGGAATGCATGGAGGAAGTTCGGGTCCGCCGTGCTTGTTTTATCTGCAATTTGTGAATAATGGAATGTCGTACGGTTTGTATAAATCGTCGTAATTAAACTAGTTCCAATTGATCCACTGATTTGGCGAAGCGTGTTGCTCATCGCCGTTCCGTGACTGTTCAGACGGGCTGGAAGCTGGTTCATCCCAGCTGTCATGACTGGCATCATTAAGAGAGACATACCAAATGCACGAATTGAGTAGATCAGCATGATGTGCGTATATGGTGTATCAATTGTTAATTGCGTATATTGATATGTTGTTACCACTGTCACGAGAAGCCCAATAATCGCAAGCGGTCTCGGTCCGAATTTATCGAACAAAATACCTGAGATCGGTGACATAATCAGCATAACGATCGCACCTGGAAGCAGAAGCAGACCGGATTGAAGCGCCGTAAAGCCGACCAGGTTTTGCAGATAGATCGGTAACAGGAACATACCAGTGTAAAGTGCCACTGTAATAATGATATTAATGACACTCGAGAGTGAGAAAATGTCATATTTAAACACTCTGAAATCAAGCATCGGATCATCATGGCGCAATTGCTGAACAACAAACGCAATAATTGCGATGACGCCGATAATCACTGTTGATAATACAATAGGATCAGTCCAGCCGTCAGAGCCGGCTTCACTGACACCGTATAGCAGAGATGCGAAACCGACAATAGAAAGAATCGCTCCGAGAGTATCGAGTTTGATTTTTTGCGGTTCCACCATGTTTTTAAAGATGAAGAAAGCCACAATAATAATAATGGCACCGATCGGCACAAGGCCGTAAAACATAATGCGCCATGTATAATTCTCAATGATCCACCCAGAAAGAGTCGGGCCGACCGCAGGAGCAAACATCATTGCAAGTCCGAAAATCCCCATTCCTTTCCCCCTGCTTTCAGGAGGGAAGATAAACAGAATGGTTGTCATAACGAGCGGCTGCAAGATACCTCCGCCTACAGCCTGGATCAAACGGCCGATCAGCATGGTAGAGAAGTTAGGTGCGATACCGCAGACTAACGTACCGAGCGTAAAACAGAACATGGCAACGAGGAAGAGACTCCGTTGACCAAAGCGCGTAATCAGGAACGCAGATAACGGAATCAAGACACCGTTAACAAGCATGTAACCTGTTGTGAGCCACTGAATCGTCGTTGCACTTACGCCAAATTCAGTCATTAAGTGCGGCATTGCAACGTTAAGCAGTGTTTGGTTTAGAATTGCCAGAAATAAACCCGCCATTAGCACAATTAGCAATGACATAGGGCTTTTTGCATTTTTTTCTTTGCCTGTAGCCATCTAAGACAACCTCCTTTCATGGTGTGATGACTGATCTGTTTTACTCAGAAATCTTAACAGATGCATTCATACCAGGAAGCACCTTATCAGATGGGTTTTTGATTGAAATTTTAACAGGAATCTTTTGCGTTACTTTTGTGTAGTTTCCGCTTGAATTCGTAGATGGAAGCATATCAAAAGTTGAGTTAGTCGCATAGCCAATTTCTTCTACAGTACCGTCAAAAGTTGTATCAGGA